>QIGJ01000235.1 GCA_003229995.1 Gammaproteobacteria bacterium
ATTTGGATAAAATCAAATGTTCATCCCGTACAACGCAGGACCGATCAGTTGGTTGACACAAAAAATATTTTTATTCCGAAGAAAGAAACGGTCATATTTTACCAGCTATAGGCCAGCCCTGTTCCAGCAAACCTCACTGGGTTTCTACCCTTTTCCAGGGTTTGATTACCCACCCATAAATGCAAGCGCCACTGCTCATCAAGATCGGAGGAAAACCGTAATATGTACACAAAATTGGCTTCATCTGTAACCTGGGAAATACTTTTAAGCCATGAAAAATGCCATAGGAAGCCACGACTAAACCAGGAAACGGCAACACTATTGCGACGATTTTCCAGTCCGGTGGAAAGATTTAATGCGGCCGCTGAAAACTGGCGTTGCCAGCGCGGATTCGATGCTAACACTTCTATTTTTTTATCATATTGATGGCGGGCAAAACCCAGCGAGAATGACCACGGCCCATCGGTGTAATAATTCACATCAAACGCTATACCTGTGCTCTTTACCTCCTGACAACCCGGTCGTACACAGTCTCTGTCAAAGGTCAGTGTGCGCCATTGTGGCCGCAGGGAAAACTGCCAGTGTTGCAAATTGACATCCATTATCGCCCGCAGGGTATCCGCTTCCAGAGAGCCTTTTTTACCCCAGGTTTCCAGATCTACGCCGACACTGAAACGTTCCAACGGGTCCGTGCGAAACCCCAGCAAAACGCTGCGACTGGTCACCGGATTATTTGGACGAGTGGAATGATTCCGTGTTATTGATGCCAGCAAGCGAGACTCTTCGACGAAGGCATAATCCAGATCGAGGTAATAATCACCATTGCCCAAAGTGTCATTACCACCTTCAAAAGAGAGTACCGACGGTAGACCATCGGCTTGTACCACTACGGACCCCCCTACCAAAACCACACCCAAAAGATGCGGAAAAATAAAACACCATCGCTGCAAAATATAATCGGTCCGTTAAATGTGAATTAAGGGATAAAGAACGTGAAATAGTCATTCTATACTCATGGCGTTTGAGATTTAGGTGTCAATGTGCATCATATTTATTTCATGGCAAGGTGAAATGACGCGTAATAGTCACTCTATTGCAAGGACAACAACGCAGCCATGGAGCAAATAGGGCGTGCACACGACCTAAATCTCAATCGCCATGGGTATATTACAGGACATTTTAACGCAGATTCAGCAACTCATTGCAGACTTGCAAACAATACTCTCAATGCCGTCGCTGGCGATGCATATCCCGGCGCATTTCCCGTTGCTGTCGGTTAATTTGGCGACGCACTTGCCGACGCTCCACTATGGCATGTCGTTGCGCTGGCGACATTTTTTGCCAGCGTTCACGCAAAATCGCACGTCGTGCAGGGGGTAAATTGCGGAAATCACGGAACCGTTGACGCAACCGCTTGCGCTCGACCGATGGCAACGACATGAAATGTTCAAAACGGTTCCGCACCCGTTGGCGTTTTTCCGGTGGCAATTGCTGCCAACGGGTAAAACGTTTTTGGGCTCGTGTCCGTTCCCCGGGAGTCAACTGTGCCCAACGTTTTATGCCCTTGCGCAAACGTTGCTGCCGCCCCGGTGGCAGACCTTCCCAGTTTTTTGCAAACGGGGCCAGCAGGGTTTGTTCTTCAACGTTCAGTGAACGCCAGGCAATGCCTTTGCCATTACCTTTGGCGACAGTACCCTGGTCCCGGTTTATCGATGGCTCAGCATCACTGGCCTGTGACAGCAGCGGACTGCACACTAACAATAAATAGAAGATCAACCAGCCACTGTATTTCAGTTTTTTACTGCGCATCTTGTACTTCCTCAACTTTTGCGGTTTGGGCTTCCGCATCCAACGCATCCAGATTCTGCATAAAATCCAGCGGATCCTGCCATTCGTTTTCACTGATTTCCCAGTCGCCGAGAAATTCCAGTAATTCAAGACTGGGGATTTCCTCGGCAACCACAAAGCACGGTGTGAACAGCACACATAAAATAAGTACGCGGTTCACGCATTCACCCTGCTTCTTTTTCATCGTCTAACCATAAATAAAAATCCAAATCCTCATAAAAATCCAGCGATTCAGCATCACCCAGTAGTGCAAGGTCTTCCAGCGGTGGCAATTGCACAGCCGAGTCATTCTCCGGCGACGTCAACCACAGCGACACGGTTAATACTGCCACAGTGGCTGCGGTGGCCAATCCACCCACGGGCAACAACCAGGCCGGACGTTTGCCACTGGCGGCCGGTTTGCTCGCCAAAAGCGCTTCGCGACGCACGCGGCGTAAATCCCGCAGCGTGGCAGTGTCCAGCCCGTCCACCGCCTGATCCAATGTGGACTTCGACATTTTCAGCAAGCGGTCTGTGTCTTCGGGTTCATTCACGTTTCATACTCCTGCCAATGATCCTGTAATTGCGTGCGCAACGCTTTCAATGCACGCGAAAAATGGGTTTTCACACTGCCTTCACCACAACCCATAGCCTGCGCCGTGTCACGTACACTGAGGCCTTCCCATTGGCGCAACAAAAACACCTGCTGTTGGCGCAAAGGCAAACGGTGCAGCGCGGCATCCAACTGTTTGATGGCTTGCTGTTGCTGCAATTGCGCACCCGGCTCCGGTTCGGCTGTCGCGAAATGGGCTTCGATGGGGTCTTCTGCTGCCGCCGTTTCGCCCCCCTGATCCTGTTGATTTTTTTGGCCTAAAAAAAACCGAAACCGATTGCGTACCGCAGTACGCCGATACCAGTCACGAATCACGCTTTGCACAATGCGATGAAATAACGGCCCCCACTGTTCGGCATCGCGGTCGGCATACCGTTTGGCCAGACGCAACATGGAATCCTGCACGATATCCAGCGCATCCTCGTGGTTGCTGGTGGCGATTATCGCCATACGATACGCCCGCCGCTCCACGTTTGCGAGGAATTGATCCAATGCTACCGAGTTGTCCAGCGCCTCTCTCCTGCATGGTCTGTGTCCTGTGGTTTTGATTTTGGCCAGCCATGAGTCACTTTGTCCAGTGCGCCACAGTGGAAAAATTCCACAACTGTCGTTCCTTAGGAACGTGCACGAAATAACTTCCCTGTTTTGCATCCCGGCTTCAGTGCGACTTCGCCCGTTCCTCAATCACAAAAGCTCGAAATAGAACGACTATTCCTGCACTTTTGTTCAATCAGAACGAACGAAGTCGCACTAAATCCAGGAAGTTATTGCGTGCCCATTCCTTACTATGCAAACGCAGCACCCGCAAATCGGTTGACATAAAATAACAAAGATTTATCCTGTGCCTACCGGGAAGTAACAATCCACACATTCTGCGGACAAAAAAAACCGCGCTGCAAACAAGGAAGCAGCGCGGTAGGTTCAAACAAAATAGGGGGTTTGTTTGGAAGTGCGTTTAATTTATCAAGCCTTGCTTTTCATTGAAAGTGATATTTATTTATATTAAAATCTCATTTTCGAATAAACCATTCTTCTTGTTGCCTCACAGGCAAACACTTTGACCTGATACCGAGACCCTGCGACACCATTGGCATCTCGGCCTCTGTTCCAGACTCGGCTCTACCTCCCCCATCCATGGGGTCGTCTGCTAAAAACCAAAGAAAATCAGCTGATGAGAATATCCCAGTCTGTGGTTTCCAGGATCATGCCACGTACAGTTTCACGCAACCAGCCATCGAAAAAATCAATTGGATTGTAATCATCCGTTAACACAATAGCAGGCGTGCCCGGCGGGAATGCAAACTGTTTCCCCAGGTTGGTGGTTACCATGCGCTGCACACTGGCATGTGTTTTAAAATTGGCGCGGCCTGCCTGCAAGCTACGCACAGAACCCTGATAGGCCATGAGTACAATATTGCCAATACCCGTTTCAGAATTTTGCTGATCAAAGGCCGGAAACACGCCCACCTGATCAAATGCTGCGCGCAATGTTTTGATCACCGAAGCCGTCATGTAGGTTTCTTTTTCCAAACTGCCAATCAGGTTTACCGCCAGCACACCCCCCGGCCGCAGACGATCACGCATCAGGGAAAGTGCTTCGACACTCAGCAAATGAGCAGGGGTTACATCACCATTAAAAACATCTAACACGATATAGTCATAATGACGATCTGTGCTATTCAAATAATAGCGTGCATCCTCGATAAACAAATCACCTGTGATCTGAAAATCAAAATAGTCCTGTGCAATATCAACAACAGCCGGGTTGATATCCACGACATCACAGCTGATACCCTGTTGCTCATACCAGCTGGGAATTGCCCCCAGACCCAGACCAATCACCAAGCAATGCTTGCCTTCCGGCACCAGCATGTACGACAAAAACTGGATAAAATAATTATATTCATAAATGGACTGATTATCCGCCAGATCAATACCCCCCTGAATCATGCCGTCGATAATCATTTCCCGATAGCGCACCTTGCCATAGCTGTAATCCACCACTTTGATGTCGCCGTAATAATTATCCACACGATGCACCAGATCCACCTGGGTACCATCGGTCATGGTACGGGATACCGGTGTTTGTGGCTGATAAAGTAAAAAAGGGAAAATCAATACCAGCAGAGCCATCCAGCGCCGCTGGAATGCGACAAAATAAACCACCGACAGAGTAATTAACAAGCCGCCAGCAAGTGCAAAAATCTGATCCACACTCAAATAAGCAATCAATACAAACCCGGTAAACACCGTGCCCATCGTACTGCCAAGGGTTGATAAGGCATACAAGCCACCGACCACGCGGCCGATATTTTTCAATTTGGAGGCCGTGAGTTTGACCAGATACGGCGAGACACACCCCAGCAATAACAAGACCGGCCCAAATAAAATCAATGTGCTGGCGAAAGCGCCACCACGCAGGCCCAGTGGCAGACAGGCCTTGAGTACCGGACTTTTTAACAGAGGAATCAACAAGACCAGAAAACCAGCCGTAAAAATAATACCGTACAACACTTCAGGTCGTTGAAAACGATCAGATAACATGCCACCGATGGCATAACCGCCGGACAGCGCCAGCAGGGTCACGGTAATCAGCGAGGTCCAGACAAACAGACTGACACCGAAAAACGGCCCGATCACACGCGAGCCCAGCACCTGAACCAGCATGACCAGGGCACCGCTGATCACAGCAGTAAAGAGCAAATAAATCAGCAATGATCGATTATGTTCAGCGTGTTGTGTATCAGTCATATTCTGGCTGGATTGCTTATTCTGGGATTATTTTTATGGTAGCGGTGATGGTAACAGAGCATGCAGCTTGTCGCTAACACCTTTAGCGGCCGGAATTTAGGAATGGGCACGCAATAACTTCCCGGTTTAGCGCCCGGATTTAGTCCGTATTGGTTCGTTCTGATTGACGCATAGCGTCATGATAACGGGTAGGATCGACAATACCCACATCTGCAAAACCAGTTGCACGCAGGCGACAGGAATCACAATGGCCACAGGCATAGCCTTCGGCATCGGCGGAATAACATGAAATAGTGGCCGCATAATCCACTCCCAGTTGCAGGCCGTTACGGATAATTTCAGCCTTGCTGAGATGAATCAGGGGAGTCTGAATTTTCGCAGCATGGCCTTCGACACCTGCCTTGGTCGCCAGGACCGACATGGCTTGAAAGGCCGCAATGTATTCCGGCCGACAATCCGGGTAACCCGAATAATCCACGGCATTGACACCGATATAAATATGCCCAGCCTCCAGTACCTCGGCCCAGGCCAGTGCATACGACAAAAACAAGGTATTGCGTGCTGGCACATAGGTGACGGGAATGCCATCATCCGGTATATCGGATACTTCCGGCACAGCAATTTTGTCATCCGTTAATGCAGAACCACCAATATCACGCAAATCCAGCGAGATAATCCGGTGCTCTTCTGCACCCAGGCTTTTTGCCAGTGCCGCTGCCGCAATTAATTCGGATTTGTGTCGCTGGCCATAGTCAAAACTCAGTGCATAACACAATAAACCTTCATTTCTTGCCATGGCCAGAGTCGTGGCCGAGTCCAGACCACCAGATACCAGCACTACGGCTTTTTCGGGTGTTGCACCAGGTATTGCATTAAAAGTCACCTTTATCGCCCCGGTTCGTTATCCCAAAGAATTTTGTGTAATTGCAATTGAAAACGGATTTGCAGTCTGTCTTCAAGAATCCAGGCTGCCAGTGTTTTTGCCTTCAGTTGCTCATGGCTGGGGGAAAACAAAATCTCACAACGCGATAACAATTGATATTGCGCCAGTATTCGTTTTGCCCAATCGTAATCATTCCGGTCACACAATACGAATTTGATTTGATCCTGAGATGACAGGTGTTCAATGTTTTGCCAATAATTTTTGTCCTCTTCACCTGAGCCCGGGGTTTTAAGGTCCATCACTTTCACAACGCGCATATCCACCGCAGAGACATCCAGCGCCCCGCTGGTTTCCAGTGATACTTTATAATCTGCATCACATAACCGTGTTAACAAATCCAGGCACCGTTTTTGTGCCAGTGGCTCACCGCCGGTTACCGTAATGTGCTGTGTTTCATAGGTAGCAACCTGAGCCAAAATAGCATCCAGCGTTATCCATTCCCCCCCCTGAAATGCATAGCTTGTGTCGCAGTAACCACAACGCAG
>QIGJ01000068.1 GCA_003229995.1 Gammaproteobacteria bacterium
CGCTGACAAAAGTTACCAAACTGGCCTCACTGCGGAAAAAAATTTATCCAATTATCACTACTCAGTGACGTTTTTGGGATTTAGGTCTGAATATGCGTCATATTGGTTTCATGGCAAGGCGAAATAACGAGCAATAGTCGTTCTATTGCGAGGACAACAACACAGCAAACAGGGCGTGCAGTCAGGCCTAAATCTCAATCGTTATGGGTATAGAGTACGCGAAAAAGGAACTTTCTTGAAAAACGCCTGTAGGTGTCCGGCAGGACCCCTATGAAGTAATTACCGATGTGGAGTTAAAATTGTGTTTATGAATACGCTATACCCGTAATAATGGGTTGTCGATAAACTCGCGGAATTAGCCGGTCTGATAGTTTACTCGCGATTAACTCTCTGCGGCCTTTCTGTCCGCCGTTTCATTCGGAGTTCATATCGTTCTGGGTCAGTTAATTTTAATTCAAGTCGGGCATCACGTCGTTTTTTATAAGCTTCGCGCTTTTCTGCAAGTTCTTTTTTTCTTTGTTCCTGTTCCGCACGATTCTGTGCTATTTGCTCACGTTTTTCTTGTGCAATTTCCAGCAGTTTTTCCCGTTTTTCCGGAGACATCGCTTTCAGTCGCGCTTCCCAACGTTTTTGGGCATGGTTAAAAATATCAACCTGCTGAGCAGGTTCTGCATAACGATTTTTTTCTCGTATAAAGGCTTCACCCGCAGGTGCCAAAACAGGGTATAGCGCATCCGTAGTAAACTCACCTTCCGGCAGTATGCGCATACGAATAAGTACAGGCTGGGCTGGTTTTTCCTGGGATTTGCTCATATCCCTTTCGGGAATATCGTGAATAAACACAAAACTGGTTTGACGACTCAGTTGTTTCAGTGCCGTTTCGAGCGGCAGATTACTAACATCAATAGTGACATTGTGCTCAGCTTTAGGGTCCATAAGAATTTCAATGCCGCTCAGCGTCGCAATACGCGCCATTATTACTTTGTACGATGCATCATTTGCTGAGATAGAAATTTTGTCTGCTGATTTATCATAAAAGATATGAGGTGACTCGGCCCAAAGCTGGCTACTCATAAAAAAAATAACACTGGTCAACAATATTTGGCAAAGTAGCCTGTAAAAAGGAGCCATTTCATACCATCCATTATTTCAGCGTTAAAAAAAGCGTGGTGGGAAAACCCCGCCACGCCGGTACTTCGTTCAAAATTTGACGATCAAGGCTTGCAATCACCGCTGATACACATACTGCCACGTATAAAGGCACCACCGTCATTAGTGGTTTCGCCCGTACCAGCAGCATGGCTTACGGAACCTGAATGAGTCACACCAGCAATACCATCCGGTGAGAAAAACTCAACCCAACCACCGGAACCCCCCACGGACCCCGCCAGACTTGCATCCGCATTACCGCCATTCGAGCTGATGACACCACTATTGCTCACTGTGGCTCCATACAATTTAAAGCCATCTGAACGACCGCCCCGATATTCGCCAGTACCACCATTATTGGTGATACGACCACTGTTGCTGACCTGACCTAGCTCTGCATACATTTTAACATCATTGGCATGACCACCATAGCCTGTGACATCACCATCGGTACCCAGGTCAGTGCCACCATTTGCAGTGATATTCCCAGTATTGCTGACACCATTGTAACCCCAAAGCCAGATAGAGCCAGAGTGATTGCTCTCCTCCATCGTTAACTCCAGGCTGTCGCCACCAGACACATCAATATTTCCCTTGTTGGTTGCTATCTCCAGGTCAGGATTGATGTACCCATACTTATCTTCAGTTTCCAATCTGAAATTGCCGCCAGAACCCCCATTGGCCGGTATTGTTTCCGCCTCCGCCACAACACTGCCACCACGGGCAGTCACATCGGCTTCGTTGGTCACATTGCCAGAGGGCACATATACGCCAGCATTTGCCTGCACACTATCATTAACAATGTGCACATTACCTGCAGAACCCCCAAAATTGGCATCACCGCCAGTGGTCTCAATATCGGTATAACCCAGGAGGGCCAAACGCACGTCAGAAGGATAATTGGAGCCGTATACCTGAACATCAACGGAACCACCATCACCACCGTCACCATAGCCTATCGCTACCGCATCGCCGCCTGAAAGATCAATATTGGCGGAAACAAAAAGACCGCCTGTAATGGGTGCGTCTCTGTCAATGGGGCCGTACTCTGCATAAACATACAACTTTCCACCGTCACCACCATCAGAATCAGCATCGGTTGTATTGCCACCCATGGCCAAAACACTGCCACTATTAACCAGTCTGCGGCCATAAGCGTACATCTCGATACTCTCACCATTGCCACCATCGTCCGCACTACCGATGCCGCCTTGAGCGTTGATATCACCGCTGTTCAACATGTCGCCAGTGGCATAGAGATTGATCAGGCCACCGTTGCCGCCGAGCTGGCCATTGCCACCACGATTCATCAAGTTACCGCTGTTGTACATATTGCCAAAGCCAGCGGCCAGTTCAATTTTCCCGCCACGACCGGCAACGCCATTGGGAGCATCCCCGCCCACGCTATCAATATCGCCCGTGTTTTGCACGAAGTCGGCATCGAGTTCAACATGCCCGCCAATAGCAGCATCGTCATCGGCGCTATTGGATCCACCCGTGTTGACCGCCCCATGATTGTATACAGAATAATCAGCTGATATCCGCACATTGCCACCATCTTGACGGTCCAGTGTACCGGCAGTGTCAATACGACTGTCTACCTGCCCCACATACGATGCGGGATAAATACGCAAACCACCACGATGAAGGTCATCGACATCCATCGTAGTTACGACGCCAGCATTGGAGACATCGTTATCAAAATTGATTTGAGCATAAGTTGTGTAATTGAGACCAAACGTCAAAGTAACACCACTGGCAACGGTAATACCCGTGACCGGATCTTCGTCACCCAGGACAGCATTACCATCGGATACGAGCAGTCTCCCTTCATCTTCGACCAGATAGGGAGTGCCTGCATCCGGCTCATCCGCATCTTCCGTAAAAACATCGACGGTAATACTCGTCGTAATATTCAACGGATGACTCCCCAGATTGGCATCGGGGGTAATACGGGTAAAACCGGCATCAGCGGTACCACTGGCCAGTACTTCAACACCGCCCGTACCAGCCGTCTTGTAGAGACTAACAGTGTTACCGTCACCACCTGACCCACCCTTGGCACCACCCAAACCGCCAGTCACATTAAGTGTGTAAATGCCATCCACTTCCGAACCCGAACCTGAAGAGGAGTCGGATGTGCTATTGCTACAGCCTGCGATCACCAGCGGTAACAGTACCCCTCCCGCAATAATAATTTTTTTCCTTGTATCCATGCTTGTACCTATTCTCCTGCGTAAAGACAATATCAAGCTAACGTTCCAGAACATTAAAGCTTTTGTGACTTCAGTCCGGCTTAGCTCTCCGATAAAACAAAGTTAACTTCTTAACTTAACGTGTGCTTGTTCGACTGTTTCCTTACACCTACTCACTAATCCGTTATGAATATTTTTTGATGAAATCATTCTAACATTTTAGAGTGAAAAAAATAGTCAGCGCAAAAATCAAAACCATCAGACACGACAACTAAACGGGCAAATACGATTCAACTTTCCCAAATAATACCGCATTACAGCACAGCTGTGCATAATACCACTGCTTATGACAGAAGCAAAATCAAGTTATGTAAAACTGCTTGCTTAGGAATGAGCACGCAATAATTTCCCGGTTTAGCATCCCGTCTTCGCCCGTTCTTCAATCACAAAAGCGCGGAATAGAACGACTATTCCTGCACTTTTGTTCGGCAACGGCTCCTGCGTTGCTCTACCTCC
>QIGJ01000067.1 GCA_003229995.1 Gammaproteobacteria bacterium
ATTAAATTAAGGGCATTAGTCCAAAGACCCTTTAAATACACACTGGATTTTGCCAGCAGATTCAGCTCATGGCAGCCTGCGCCGCCGCTACAGCCACTCCATTTTTAATAGGTGCCCCCATATCGGTGAGCACAGTATCCAGCGCACCCAGGCAGAACATGACATTTTTGGCATTGGCAGCATGACCCATGAGGCCAATGCGCCAGACCTTACCCGCCAATGCCCCCAGGCCTGCGCCAATTTCCAGATTAAAATCATTCAGCAAACGCCCACGTACAACGGCTTCATCCACACCATCAGGAATCGTCACGGCATTGAGCTGCGGCAAACGCGCCGCCTCAGGCACCACAAATGACAGCCCCATGGCTTCGATACCGGCACGCAGTGCCAGATGGTTCGACTGATGACGGGCCCAGGCATTTTCCAACCCTTCTTCCTGCAAAATCACCAGCGCCTCGTGCAGACCATAAAGTCCGTTAACCGGTGCAGTATGATGATAGGCACGTTTGGCACCCGCACCCCAGTAACCCATCACCAGATTCAGGTCGAGAAACCAGCTTTGCACCGCTGTCTTGCGATTTTTGATGCGCTCCACGGCGGCGGCGCTGAAACTCACTGGTGACAGGCCCGGTGTGCACGACAAACATTTTTGTGTGCCGGAATAAATAGCGTCAATGCCCCACTCATCCACCTTGATGGGTGTGCCACCCAGCGAAGTCACCGCATCCACAATCGTCAGACAGTCATGCGCATGGGCAATTTTCACCAACATCGCCACGTCCGACTGCGCTCCGGTGGACGTCTCGGCATGGACAAAGGCCACGGTACTGGCTTCGGGATGTGCTTTAAGTGCTTCTTCCAGCTTATTGGGGTCTACGGGCATACCCCATTCGTCTTTCACCATAACCGCTGTAGCGCCAATGCGCTCCACGTTTTCTTTCATACGGCCACCAAACACACCATTCTGACAGACGATGATGGTATCGCCGGGCTCAATCAGATTCACAAAACAGGCTTCCATACCCGCCGAACCGGGGGCGGAAATGGGAATAGTCAGCTCGTTTTTGGTCTGAAAGGCGTATTGCAACAGCATTTTCATCTCATCCATCAGTTCTACAAACTTAGGGTCCAGATGACCGATAGTGGAACGCGCCATGGCATTCAAAATACGCGGATGCACGTCCGAAGGACCGGGGCCCATGAGCGTACGCACGGGAGGAATAAACGTGGAAATGGTTTTGTCTGTGATCATCGTCAAGTCTCTGTTTCATTCGTGGAATATTGTTGATAAATTTTATCGGTTATTTAGGCACCAAGCAATCAGCCAGCAATTCGATCCAGTGTTTTACCGGTGTGGTGGCATCCTGCCGCAAATGTAGCAGGCAGCCAATATTGGCACTGGCAATCACCACAGGTGAACCCGCTTGCAAAACCATCAGTTTATTTGCCTGCAACTGCTCAGCCAACACTGGCTGAAAAATCGAATACGTACCCGCAGCGCCGCAACACAAATGGCTGTCTTTTACCGTCGTCAGTTCAAACTGACACTGAGCCATAATACCCTCCACCACACCGGTGAGACGCTGACCGTGCTGTAAGGTACAAGGAGCGTGAAATGCAATACGCGCTTGAGACCCAGCCACGGATATAACACGGGCCACAGGTTCGGTGGCGAGCAATTCCGACACATCTTTTACCTGTTCGGAAATGGTCACGGCTTTTTCTGCATAATCTTTGTCAAATCGTAAATAATGGGCATAGTCCTTCACCTGCAAACCACAGGCGCTGGCGGTACTGACAACGGCTTCAACACGGTCGGGTGAATCTGCCTCCAGATACGGCCACCAGGCATCAATATTGCGACGCATAAATACTGCCGCACTTTCTGCACTGGACAGATGTTGATTCAGTGCGCCGCAGCAACCACCATTGGGTATGCGTATCGCGCTAATACCCAAACGGTCCAGCACTCGCGCAGTGGCCAGATTGATTTCCGGTGCCGCCACCGATTGCACACAGCCATCCAACAACAACACCCGCCGTGTATGCTGTGCGGCAGGCCACTGCCCTACTGCCGCCACGCGCGGCGGAACCGCCTTGCGTAACACTTTTGGCAATAATGGCCGTACCTTGCGTGCCATGCTGGCACCAACAGCAAAACGCTTTGGAAAAGGCACTGACTGTAAAAGGAGCCAACGTAACAGGCGTTCGTGCAATGGCCGTTTGACCAAGCTTTCCACACGCTCGCGACCAATATCCAGCAGGCGGTTATATTCAACCCCCGAAGGGCATGTCGTTTCACAGTTACGGCAAGTGAGGCAGCGATCCAGATGCTCGCGTGCAATTTCACCGTCGGCTTGTCCTTCCAGCAACTGTTTAATGAGATAAATGCGCCCGCGCGGGCCATCCAGCTCATTATTTTGCAACTGGTACGTGGGACAGGTGGCATTGCAAAAACCGCAATGCACACAGCGGCGTAAAATATGATCAGCCTCTTGACCCTGCTCGGTGGACAATAATTCGGCGGATAACTGAGTCTGCATTTATAACTCCTCGTACAGACGGCCAGGATTCAAAATACCTTCAGGATCGAAGGCCGTTTTGACCTGCCGGTGCAACTTCGCCAGCGCGGGGCTTAATGGTGCAAGCGTAGCGCCATGCTGATCAAGCAAGGTGGCGTGGCCTCTCATTTTTTGCGCCGCTGCCTGCACAATATCGGTACTCACACCGGTTTTTAACCAACGTTGCGCACCACCCCAGTCCAGCAGGCAGGCACCCGGCAATACTTCCACAAACACTGGTGTGGCCGCTGGCAGCGATAACCGCCACAAGACATCGGTATCGGTAAAAAAAGGCAATCGGCGCTCGCGCAAATCCCGCCAAAATGCACCAACCTGCCCATCGCCGTTTTTCTTTTCCCTTTCGGAAAAAGTCAACGGCTCTCTTTGCGTCCGTTTTTGAAGCTGTTTTTGAATGAAGGCAACCGCAGCCGTTACTGCCTCTTCCGCGCCGGACAAGCGCAACCACAATTGCGCGGCCTGTTCCGATGTTGCGGGCAAATGACAGGCACCCGTCAATGGCAAGGCGACACTCGCCAATTGCGTCATCGTCGCAATGGCCGTTGCGGCATCCATGTCCATCACCAGCGTGTGCTCACAAGCCGGTTGTGGCAGCACTTTCAACGAGATCTCCAACAACACACCCAGAGTGCCCTGTGCACCCACCATCAGGCGCGATGCATCATAACCGGCGACGTTTTTCATCACTTGTCCACCAAAGTTGAGCACTTCACCCTGGCCATTGATCATCTTCACACCCAGTGTGAAATCACGGGCAGCTCCGGCATACGGGCGACGCGGGCCCGATAACCCACAGGCGATTGTGCCACCTAAAGTCGCTCCCTCACCTAAATGCGGGGGTTCAAAAGGCAGCATCTGCCCGGACTCGGCGAGCACAGACTCCAGCGTTTGCAGTGAAGTACCCGCCCGTGCGGT
>QIGJ01000015.1 GCA_003229995.1 Gammaproteobacteria bacterium
GGGAAAGCACGGCGAATAATATAATAATAATGTGCAGTTCATCGTAATGACGGACACATACCGGCCGATACCGTATTGAAAGCTAAACCAAGAGTTGGGGAAATGCACATGCTGTATGACGTTAAAAAACAACAATCGCTGGCATTGGCTGTTTGCACACAAGGCGATAATGGTATGGATATTTGTTTACACCCGCTGAGCTGTTTTGTTTCCCAGCCTGCAAATACTGATTTTGTCTCCACCCAATCCAGCTTTTAAGGATGCACAACATGAGCACTAAAATTTTCCCACGAAGCATTTCACAAAAAATCGTCTGCACTGCACTTGCCCTGGTTTTGTCGGCGATGTTTGCGGGTAGCGCACAGGCTGGTCCGCGTGAACAGGCTAAACGGATTCATGACCGGCTGGCGGGTGTGCCCCCCAGTGCTGCCGTGCTTACTGCCATGGCGGCTGACATTGATGGCGCCAGTGGTGGTAATGCCAATGATGCGGCACTCAAGGCACTGGATAATCCCAATTTTTACCGGGTAACCCTGAAAAACTTTATTACTCCATGGACCAACGAAGCACAAACGGCATTCGAGCCGCTTAACGATTACACCGCCACAGTCATTGGCATTGTTCGGGACGATCATGATTTCCGTCGGATTCTCTACGATGACATTCTCTATACTGGCCCCAATCCAACAAATTTGGTTGATAGTAATGCTCACTACAAGGCATTGGAAGATACGGGTGCTGACCTGCAGGCGGTACTCACGGAAACCACGCAGACCAGCGCTGCCACCCTCAACCTGCCAGCAGGTGCAGCAGCAGGCGTGATGACCACCCGCGCTGCTGCCAAGGCCTTTTTTGTGGACGGCACCAATCGCGCCATGTTCCGTTTCACCATGCTTAACCATTTGTGTAACGATATGGAACAGGTAAAAGACGCCAGCTACAGTCCGGATCGTGTTCGTCAGGACGTTTCCCGCAGTCCTGGTGGAGACAGCCGTATCTATATGAATAACTGCGTTGGTTGCCACAATGGCATGGACCCCATGACCCAGGCTTTCGCCTATTACGATTACGAGTACCCGATGAATGGTAATGAACCCGATTACGATGCCGGGCGAATAGTCTACAACGCCGCAGGTTCCATTGACATCGGTAAAGATGGTAATCCCACAGGTACTCGTGTGCAGGAAAAATATCATATCAATGCTAATAACTTTGAACATGGTTACGTCACTCCCAACGACGGGTGGGTCAATTACTGGCGCACCGGCAGTAACAGTGCACTGGGTTGGGAGAGCACATTAAATGGCGATGGCAGTGGAAACGGTGCTTCATCCATGGGCCGGGAATTGGCACACAGTGATGCCTTCGCTCGTTGCCAGGTTGAAAAAGTGTTTAAGGCTGTGTGCCTGCGTACACCAGTTGATGGCGAAGATCATACACAGATTAACGACATGATCGCTACCTTCCGGGGTAATGACTACAAATTGAAACAGGTGTTTGCAGATTCTGCTGTGTTTTGCATGGGCAGTTAAAAAAATAAGACACGAACAATTATCTATTGAGTGGTCACGCTGTTGAAAGGTGCCATAACAGGTTTTTTTGGAGTATTACAATGAACAATCCAGGCCGAACAACTCTCTGTATAAAACATCAGTCATGGTCATTGCCACTTATTTTGCTCAGTGGTTTACTGTTATCGGCTTGTGACAGTGTGCCCAATGAGCCTACGGTTACGGGGGGTGTTGGTAATGGCAGTACCGCAGCGCTTTATACCGGAAATGCCTGCAATGCAGTTGCGACAGAAACTGACGCAATAGAAGATATCTGTAATTTCCAAACCGAGTTTTGGGCTAAGATGCTGGATGCCAGTAATTGCGAAAACTGCCACAACACCAATACCGGCAGTCAGGCACCTTACTTTCTGGATACCGCCGATGTTAATACTGCCTATGGCCAAATGATCAGCAACAACCTGGTTAATCGAGACGCACCGGCCAGCTCGGCACTTATTAACAAAATCAATGAGGGTCACAATTGCGGTACGGCAAGTGCCTGTAACGCTTTGGCCACTAATGCCACGGCATATATCAGCAATTGGGTTATTGGTGGCGTTCCCGGTGGTGGTCCAGATGAGGAGCCTAACGTTATCACGCTTACTCCACCCACGATTAAAGAGGTTGGGAGCAGCAAAAACTTTCCAGCTTCGGCACCTTCTGACTTTAGTGGCGTGCATACCCTGCTTACGAACAATTGTGCTAACTGTCACAGGGATTCAGCCTCTGTCCCGCAAACGCCCTTCTTTGCTGATGCCGATATAGATGTTGCCTACGATGCCATTGTTACCAGCCAGAAAATCAGCCTGGATATCCCACGGGATTCACGTCTGGTGTTACGCATGGATGAAGGTCACAACTGCTGGGATTTGAGCAGTACCTTGCAACAAGCCATTACCGAAGGCCGTAAAAACTGTGCTGTGTTAATGGAGCAGGCCATCGTTGCTTTTGCTGACACCATCAGCACTACGGCGGTGGATGATGCCTGGAAGATCAGCAAGGCTTTGACGCTGCTCGATGGCACCGTTGCCAGTGGCGGTGCCCGCGATGATTCCAGCACTATTGCTCTGTACGAATTCAAAGCCGGGTCCGGTGCCACAATACAAGATACCAGTGGTGTAGGCGTGCCACTTGATCTCAAACTCTTCGGCAACGAAGGCACTGACTACCGTTGGGTAGGTGGTTGGGGGATAGAGTTCCTTACCAGCAGTGCAAAGGCACAGGCGACCACGCAAGACAGCCGTAAACTGCTGACTCAGATTCTTGGCAGCAATGCTTACTCTATCGAAGCCTGGGTGGTACCTGCCAATGTATCACAAGGCGATGACAGCCCTGCGCGCATCATTAACTATTCAGGTGGTGCCAATGAGCGCAACTTCACCCTGGGTCAGGTTGAGTATCGCTATGCCTTCATGAATCGGAGTTCCGCCGAGCCAAGCCCCAATGGCAACACCCTGCTTACCAATGACATGGATGAAGACTTGCAAGCCACTCAGCATCATGTTGTGGTGACGTTCAGTCTCTCCGAAGGTCGCAAGGTATATGTGAATGGTGTTGATGTATCCACCGTCGGCAACGATGAGGGATTAACTGACCCATTGCTTCCTGCGGGTAACCTGGCTAGCTGGGATCCCACCTACGCCTTCAGTATGGGTAATGAAGCGGACTTCAGCGAACCCTGGGAAGGCAGACTGCGTCTGGTGGCTATTCATAATCGTGCGATGACACCAGAGCAGGTCCAGCAAAATTTCGAAGCGGGTGTAGGACAAAAATTCTTCCTCATGTTCAGTGTCAGTGGGTTGATGGATGATCCCAACTGCTTCCGTGTTCCCGAGGGGGGCTCCAACCCGGTTGACCAGTGCTTTGTTTACTTTGAGACCAGCCAGTTTGATGATTACAGCTACCTGTTCACTCAGCCGACTTTTGTCAGTCTCAAACTTCATCCCCAGTGATACGGTGATCAAGGGTATGCGCATTGGTCTTAACGGTAAGGAGCCCGTTGGTGGTCAGGTTTACATTAATCTTGAGACCACCATTAATGCCACAGATTTTGACAGCACCACAGGCCAACAGGTTTTATCCACTATTGGTACTGTCATTGCCGTGGAAAAAGGCTCAGGCAGTGACGAGTTCTTTCTGACTTTCGAAGATTTCGACGGCAAGCAGTATAGCCGTACCCCGGCGATTTGTGGCAGCGCGAATAGTCCTCCAAACTGCAACATTGTGCCAGTGTTTGGTACTCCAGTACCTGAAATCGGGCTACGTACTTTTGAAGAAATTTTCCATTCCATGTCGGCTATGACGGGTGTTGATCCCTTCCAGTTTCCTGATGTGCTGGAAACTTATGCCAACATTAAACAACAGCTTCCCGCGACAGAAAATATCACCGGTTTTCTTGCTGCACATGAAATGGGTGTTGCCCAGTTGGCCATTGCCTATTGTAATGCTTTGGTGGAAGACAGTACCTCGCGGGATAACTTCTTTGGTGCTGGCTTTGCTTTCGGCTCAGATGTGAGCACCGCTTTCGGTGCAGGTGATTCCGTCGCCAAAAACCAGATTGTAAATGCCTTGTACAACAACATGATCGGTATTGGAGGCGTGATTTTGTCCAATATGCCAGACCACGCAGATGTCAAAGCTGAGTTAATCAGTCAGCCGGCAGTCCCTGATGAGTATCCAGGCAACCTGTTTGACCGCCTGTTGAATGCCTGCACGGATGATCCAACCTGTAGCAATGATGCTGCTCGTACCCGTGCCATGGTTAAGGCGATGTGTACTACAACCTTGGGCAGCGCAGTGATGATCGTTCAGTAAAAGTCCACACAAACAAGCAACAGACGTATTTGAGGATAAGACGATGGCTAAAAGAACAGTTAACCGAACCGCGAGACGCTTGAAAAAGAATCGTCACGGACTTTCGCTCGATGCACCTCTGTTGCATCAGGACCATAGCCGTCCGGTAACGCGGCGGGATTTTCTGCGCCAGGGCTTTATCACGGGTACTGGCGTCACGCTTGGTGGTTCGTTGTTTAGTCTGTTTGCCAATCCGCGCGCCGCACAGGCGGCTTTATCGCCAGATTTACTAACCATGTTTGACAGCAATGAAAGCTGTGCATTGGGTACTACTAGCGGCAACATCCCTTTTATCTGTTTTGATCTGGCGGGTGGCTCCAATATGATTGGCTCCAACGTGCTCGCCGGTGGACAGGGTGGTTATCTCAATGACCCCATCAGTGCCGCAGGTTACAGCAAGATGGGGATTCCCGGTGATATGGTGCCCGGCATAGTAGATGCTGCCTCCACGATGAGTGGCCCCAATAATGATTTCATTGACACTCGCCTTGGTTTGCCTTTCCACTCAGACAGCGGCTTCCTGCGCGGTATTATGGAAAAAATCAGCATCGGTACTGCCCCGCTTATTAATGGTGCGGTAATCCCCGCCCGCTCTGATAACGACACGGGTAATAACCCACATAACCCTATGTACAGCATTGCTCGCACGGGCTCTGACGGCAGCGTAGTCACCCTCATCGGCTCGCGCAATTCTGAGTCTGGCGGTAACTCCATGGCGCCAGCCATGAGTATTGATCCCACTGTTCGCCCCACAAAGGTGGACCGTCCTTCGGATGTCACTGGCATGGTAGACACCGGTGATCTCACCGCAGTGTTAACTGAAGATGACGCTAAAGCGGTGATGGAGTCCATCGCCCGGCTTAGTGCCAAAAAGATCGACAAGATCACCCCTATCAACATCAACGCCGACGCAGTCGTAAAAGATTTGATGAATTGTGGTTACCTCAGCGCTGCGGATATTGCGGATCGTTTTGTGGGCGTCAACATTGATCCAGCTACAGACACCAACATTGTCGGACCGACCGGCATCTTCAACCAAGGCGAATTTGATAGTGAAGGTGAATTCCGCAAAACCGCTGCCGTTATGAAAATGGTCATCGATGGTCACGCTGGCGCTGGCACCATCACCATGGGCGGTTTTGATTATCATACCGGTGATCGTCAAACCGGTGAACGCCGTGACCTGCGCGCTGGGCGTTGCATGGGTGCTTGTCTGGAATATGCTGCGCGACGAACCGCAGCCGGAGTCCCTACACCATTGATGATATACGTTTTCAGTGATGGCTCCGTGGCCAGCAATGGTGCCATCGATAATTCGCAGGATGGTCGCGGCAAAGGCGAGTGGACCGGCGACAATTCCTCTACAGCGGGCAGTTTCTTCCTGGTTTATAACCCTGGCAGCCAAGCCGAGATATTCACCGGCGACAATCTGGGGTCGGAGCGCCACCAACAAATCGGCTGGTTCCGTGCGGATGGTTCGGTAGAAACCTCGTCCAGTGTAGCTGCCAATAATGTCAACCTGTTGGTAGACACGGTGGTACTTAATTATCTTGCCTTGCATGGCACGGATTATCGCGATGTCTACCGTAATCTGTTTCCCAATAACGACCTGGGTACCGATGCGCACATGATGAGTTTGACGGCTTTCAATTCTATTCGCTGAGCGGGTTCGTGAAACAATCCATAGGGTGAGCATCCCCATAGCCATCAGGCTAAATCCTTCCCGGATAGATGCTTGGGTCGGTGTTGTTCCATTCTATTCAGCGCAGAGTAAAACCGTTTGGTGGAACCGCTGCGCTTGTTCCACCCTACC
>QIGJ01000070.1 GCA_003229995.1 Gammaproteobacteria bacterium
GTGATTGCAAAACAAGGCAATATTATTTGAGTGGGTTACCACGCCATGCGTTCCATCAGGTAACCCAGGCAATCCTGGCGAATGACTTCGGTGTTCAGGGTAAACATGGAAGGCATAACGTCACATGCCGTTTGCAATTCACCATTGTGTAAACGGAGAAAACGTTGAGTGGCATCGTTGCCCTGTTCATCAATGACGTATAGCGGAATGTTTGTTTGCCGGGGATCAACAAAACCCAAGGTAATGCCTGTCGCCAGTTCGTGAAAATTGAGCTGATCCAGCCTGGGTAAAAAACGAATTTCATCGGTTTGGATTTTAGCATCGCGGCTTCCATCAAAACGAATGTTGATATGCTCCGGTACGCTGATTGTCGCCACAGTGTGAAATAAATCCATGTCATGTGCAGCGAGAGGGTGTGAGGGCAAGTCGGACAATTGCAGGCAGCTGTGAATAAAATCGGCTGCGTGCGCAGTGCCATGAGGTTGGTCGGGTTTACCACATTCTATGGTCACCGCTGGGCAAATATCACTGAAAGCCATGGATTGCACACCCTTGGGTCGGATGAAATAAACCACCGTGCGGGAAAACTGTGTGGCGAGGTGAAAGAAGCGTGTGTCGAGCTGGTTGATACAACCGTAATGCGGATTGAGCCCGGTGTTATTGTGTATGTCGATGCTGGCAAAGACATCGCGGTCGCGTAGCAAATCCACAATCTTGCGCATCATCTGATGTTCGGGGGTATTACCCGTGCAATCATTACCAAATCCACCACAGGGCCAGATACGATTGTAATCCGGTTGGTCATGGAGATGACGTTGACCGTGTTGTGCTGCGCTGATGTTGCCGATAAAAATACACAATTCGCGCGGCAGTTCCTGGCGTTGATATCGGTCTAACAGGGATTGTATGGCTGAGAGTCCGGTTGTTTCGTTGCCGTGTAATAAGACGGAGACGAATAATGGTCTGGGTCGGCGACCGGGCAATTGGATCAATGTCGGTCCGGGTAGACTGCGATGCAGTTCCTGTGCGGTGCAGTCCAGCAGACCATCGGGGATGTGATCAAGTAACGTGAGCATGGCTGCTGACGCAAATTCTATTCGGGAATTTCCGATAGTTGGTCCTGATATTCATCGTAGCTGGGGTGATTCGGGTCGCAGTTGGGCTCTCCCACTCCAGTTTGTTCGTTGCACTGGTATTGGTGAAGGCTATCGTAGCCCGCTCGTTTAACGTCCTCGATACTACAAGCACTCAGCAAAACGAGTATCCCGAAA
Organism: Gammaproteobacteria bacterium; assembly: GCA_003229995.1. GTDB lineage: Bacteria > Pseudomonadota > Gammaproteobacteria > SZUA-152 > SZUA-152 > SZUA-152. The sequence goes on from QIGJ01000070.1 coordinate 1,272, forward strand.
AATAATAATCGCTGTATAGTCATTGTCATGATTTTAGCAAATGATTGTCTGGGTTGCGGTAAGTGATACATAAAATAATCTGCTCAAAAGAAATTTTTTCTCTGCATTCTTCGTGCGGGGCCATATTTTTTACACTGGGTTGCTAATGTCCACAAATTCCACCTCCAGTTTAAAACGTGTAGCAAGATGTACACCCAGCGCCTGCACGCCGCCACGCTCCGTGGCATGGTGGCCTGCACTGAAGAAGTGCAATCCCAGTTCTCGGGCCACATGCACCGTTTGCTCGGAAATCTCCCCCGTTACAAAGGCATCCACGCCCAGTGCAGCCGCTTGTTCAAGGTAAGATTGTGCAGCCCCGGTACACCAAGCGAGCGTATGAATGTCACCACGCGTTCCGGCAATGTGCAGGGGTTCACGGCCCAGCTTACGGGCTAACAGTTTGCCGAAGGCTGCGGCACTCAAGGCCGGCGTTAATCGACCGTATTGGCCGATGGCCGTGCCGGTTTCGCGGCCAAAAACCCCTTCCTGTTGCAGGCCCAACAATTGCGCCAATTGCGCGTTATTGCCTAACTCCGGGTGTGCGTCCAGCGGTAAATGATAGGCCAGCAGGTTGATATCGGCTGCCAGCAACGCCCCGAGGCGCTGCCTTTTCATACCGACAATGCAAGTGTCCTCACCCTTCCAGAAATACCCGTGGTGTACCAATAATGCATCGGCTTTTCGTTCCACTGCTGCATCCACTAATGCCTGACAAGCAGTGACTCCGGTCACTATTTTTTTTATGTCGGTACGTCCCTCCACTTGCAGGCCATTGGGCGCGTAGTCAGCAAAGGCATGCACATTGAGCATTTCCGCCAGATACGCCAATAATTCATCGCGTTGTAGCATCATTTATTTCCTATTTTTGCGTAATACTTTCATCATAATCCGAAAAGCCGAAAGCAGGGAGCCGTGGTATTCTTTCTGCCTGATGAAAAAAGCCAACCCCTATCTGTTTTTATTCAAAGCCGTTGTTGCCGGGCTGGCCGCCGCTTTTGTGGTTTTGTTGCTGCGCCCTGAGCTGTTTAGCCACCAACGCCCGGTGGTGGAGCTCAAACAAAGCCCGACACCCCATACCGAATCAGAGCAATTCGGTAACGGCCCGGTATCTTATGCACAGGCTGTAGAGGCCGCTGCGCCTGCCGTGGTCAATATATACACTACCAAAGTCATCACCGAACGGGTTAATCCGTTGCTGCGTTATTTTTTTGGTGACCAATATGTCCCCCGCCAGCGTTTGGAAAATAATTTGGGCTCCGGAGTTATCGTCAGCGATCAGGGTTATATTCTCACCAATAATCATGTCATCGCCGGAGCCGCCGGTATCGAAGTGCTGCTGCGCGATGGTCGCAGCGCCGAGGCAAAACTGGTAGGCACTGACCCGGAATCCGATATCGCTGTACTGAAAATAGACCTTGACACCGTGCCTACCATCACCTTCAACCTTGCCAACAGCGTGCGTGTGGGTAACGTGGTACTGGCCATCGGCAATCCTTTTGGTGTGGGACAAACCGTGACCATGGGCATCATCAGCGCCACCGGTCGCGACCATGTGGGCATCAACACCTTTGAGAATTTTATCCAGACCGACGCTGCCATTAACCCCGGTAATTCTGGTGGCGCGCTTATCGACGCCTACGGTAATCTGGTGGGTATCAATACCGCTATCTTTACCAAATCCGGAGGATCGCAGGGTATTGGTTTTGCCATTCCCATGAGCATTGCCCGTGATGTGATGGAGCAGCTCATTGAAACCGGGCGTGTTTCGCGCGGCTGGTTGGGAGTGGAAACGCAGGACATCACCCCGCAACTGGCTGAATCCTTTGACCTGCAAAACATCACCGGTGTCATCATTGCAGGTATCCAGCGTAGCGGCCCTGCTGCGCAGGTGGGATTGCGTCCTGGCGACATTATTCTTTCCGTCAATGGCGAACCGGCAAGCGACAGCAAAACCGTGATGAATCAAATTGCCCGTACCTCGTCCGGTGAAAAATTACGCCTGAAAATACTGCGTAACGGCCGTGAACTTGATGCCGAGGCTATCGTTGGCGAACGACCACCACCGACGCGCCGACCGCGTAATCGCAGTTAGGAACGGGCACGTAATAATTTCCCACTCTAGCATCTCGGCTTCAGCCCGTCTTCGCCCGTTCCTCAATCACAAAAGCTCAAAATAGAA
>QIGJ01000033.1 GCA_003229995.1 Gammaproteobacteria bacterium
AGGGGTCGGTTAACCATAATAAATTACCACCACCGGTCACATACTGATTAATCATTGCCACTTCGCCCGGCAACAAGTCCGTTTGTGGTCCAGCCAATACCAATATTTGGGTGTTTTCCGGCAATTGTGGATTTTGCACCAGATTATGCGTTTGCACCTTAAAACCTTTGGCGGTCAGTTGCTGTGACCATTGCCCCAGGTCATGATTGGCAATCCCTTGTGGTTTGCGTTCGCCGTGGCCTTCAATAAACACCAGCCAACGTTCACCACTGCGCGCCAGGCGTTGCAGCATATTGGTGAGACTTTGCTCGGAAAGGCTTTGCAAATTCTCTGCACGGGCTTGATATTCAACGCGCAATTCACCGTTGACACGAATGCCCAGTGCCCGCACTGCCTCGGGTTCCAGATCCGGGTTGACAAACTGTAGCGTCAAATCTGCTTTGTGACGCCGATAACGGTCAACCAGTTCACGTACTGTGCGACGTACTGATTCATCTTCCGTGGCATAACTGGTAATAGTAACCGGCCCATCCAGTTGTGTGAGTAATTCACTACTGGCTTCAGACAGGGTATTACGATTGTTAACCGTCCAGTCTGCGGTAAAACTATAGCGAGTGCTCAAGTAGGCCAGCACACCCACCACCGCCAAAAATAAAAGAGTGAATACCACGCTTTGAAAGCGGGTATAAATGCGCGTTTTTGAGGTCACTAACATGAGATACCAATATAAAAAATTAAATCAATACTGCACGTATTTTGCATGCCCGGCATTCACCAGGGCATCATTGATATTGTAGGGCTTTCCCTTACCATCTTTAATCCAGATATCGGCGATATAACGACCGTATTTTCCTTTTTTATCTTTTTCTGTACTGATCCAGATTTCTTTGCCGGGTTCGTTGTTTGGCATCAACAGGTTGCGCACAAAATCCCGTGCCAGCAAACCGGCAGTGCGCTCATCACCGCGTAATTCTGGGGTGTTAATACGCGCCAGACGAATTTTTTCATGGTGTAACCAAGTCCCCATACCCAAATCGATATTCAGGGTACAGGTATCACCATCGTAAACAGATTGTACTTTTGCACGATAATAATAAAGATATTGGTCCATGTGCTTTCTCCCTATGGCCTTAATGTTGCAAACGATCAGCATCCAGCCGACGCACACTGAGCACTAGGCAACTGGAAATCAGCAACAGATAATAAATAATATCGGTGCTGCTAAAAATCCCTTTTAACAGGGGTTGGTAGTGGCTGAGCAGAGAAAGATAATTCAGTACACCACTGCCTTCGTTGCTGGTGCTACCCGCCAGATTGAGCACCCACAGTAATAACAACAGCCCGAAGGTTGCCACCGCCGCCACTGTGGGCTGGGCGGTCAATGTGGAAACATATAAACCGATACTGCAAAAACTGGCCAGTAATAATACCTGCCCCAACAGGCCCGATGCCCACAGACCCATATCAATTTCGCCTCCTGCCAACAGGCTCAACGGCATGACGGCAACCGGCACCAACATCAGCAAAACAAAGGCGAACACACCGAGAAATTTGCCCAGAATAATTTCAGTCATGGAGATTGGTGCGCTCATCAGCAGACTTAATGTCTGGCTACGACGCTCTTCACTGATCAGGCGCATGGTGAGCAGTGGTGTCACCAACAGCAACACAGTGGCGGTCGTGCTGAACAGTGGCACCACAATCACATCGGTGATACCAGGAGCATTGGGCGCAGCGGCAAGCCGTGGCTGCAACTGCAAATAGAGTTCAATATAGAGAAGAAAGAAATAGGCGCACAAACCGCTGATCACCGCCAGAATCACCCAGGCCATGGGTGACAAAAACATTGAACGCAATTCCCGTGCTGCAAGGGTAAAAATCATCAGGCAGCAGCCTCTGTTTTTTTGTTCCCGGTTTTTTCAACCTGCTCGTCTGCGGTTTGTTCCGCTGTAGTGATGTCCACAAAAATTTCTTCCAGTGAGCGCCGATCTGGCGTCAGTTCCAATAGTTCCCAACCCTGCTCCACGGTTATTTTTGCTATCGCGGCTGCCGGATTAATCTCTGGTTTATGTTTGATTTGCACACAATTTTCATCAATGACACTCACGTCGACAACACCTTCAATCGCCAGCAGAATATTATTGTCTGTCCGGTTTTTTGTGCGCAGTCGCAAACTGGACGTCTGCATACGCTGTATCAGCCCACTAATAGTGTCGCTTAACACCAGTCTGCCCTGATTGATAATCTGCACCCGATCACAGGTGGCCTGTACTTCTGGCAAAATATGGGTGCTTAAAATCACGCTGTGTTCATTACTCAGTTCACGAATCAGGTGGCGTATTTCGCGGATCTGGATGGGATCAAGCCCTACCGTGGGTTCATCCAGTACCACGACGGCGGGTGAATGAATAATCGCCTGGGCAATGCCCACCCGCTGTTGATAGCCTTTAGAAAGATTGGCGATAAGACGTTTGCCCACGTCACTTAAACCACAACGTTCCTTGGCGGTACCGATGGCATTTGTTTGTTTGTCACGGGAGATACGGTTGAGGCGCGCACAAAACTGCAAATATTCATCCACCGTCAATTCGCGATAGAGCGGCGGCAGTTCTGGCAGAAAACCGATATCTGCCTTGGCTTTTTTGGGCTGGTCAAGAATATCGATGCCGTTGATGGTAATCCGGCCATGGCTGGGAGACAAGTTGCCAGTAATCATGCGCATGGTGGTGGATTTGCCTGCGCCGTTAGGGCCGAGAAACCCCAGCACTTCGCCTCGCCGTACTTCAAAATTGATGTTGTCCACTGCCGGTCGTGAACCGGTTTGCACGCCGTAGTATCGCGTGAGTTCCTCAACCTTGATGAGAATGTCATTGGTCATGTCATGATTCTTGATTGGGTAAAATGTCTGTGAACAATGTTTGTGAACTATGCGTATCCGATGCCTATGATATATTCGTAGCCACAAAGTTCAAACAGCAATTCAACAAGGTAACACACGGTATCCACATATACCCATAGCGTTTGAGATTTAGGTCTGAATGTGCGTCATATTGATTTCATGGCTAGACAAGATGGCGCGGAATAGTCATTCTATTACAAGCCATTTTAACGCCGCCATGGCATCAATAGGGTGTGCAGTCAGGCCTAAATCTCAATCGCTATGGGTATATCTTTGACTTATTGTGAAAAATTCGGCTTTGATGCCAACAGGATTGCTGAGCATTTGCAATGGCTGGAATTCAGTGCTGCTGATCATGCCACAGTTCAACAGCTCCAGCAGGACATTATCCAGCCTCATGCTGAAACAATCGTCGCCACCGTTGATGACGGCGATCAAACAACGGCTCGCCGCGGAAATCAAAAAGTTAACGCTTAGGAACGTGCATGAAATAACTTCCCTGTTTTGCATCCCGGCTTCAGCCCGTCTTCGTCCGTTCCTCAATCACAAAAGCTCGAAATAGAACGACTATTCCTGCAACTATTCCTGCACTTTTGTTCAATCAGAACGAACGAAGTCGCACTAAATCCGGGCGCCAAACAGGGAAGTTATTTCGTGCCCATTCCTTAACTTAATGGCATTGATGATTTAGCCCTTAATGCACATTATAATCCACGCATGCCACTTTTAGGGATCGACACTGGCGGTACCTTCACCGATTTTGTGCTGCTCTCCGACGAGTCGCCGAATGTGCGTGTGCATAAGGTATTATCCACCCCACAGGCACCGGAACAGGCCATTC
>QIGJ01000147.1 GCA_003229995.1 Gammaproteobacteria bacterium
AGTAGTATTTTTTTTTGAAAAATAGTTCAAAAAATTGACAACAAACTATCCCACTGCTAGATTTTTGGCGTGCTTATTCTCCGATGCCTGGATGATAAAGCATAAGAAATACAATGTTGTTTTTGACTAAAAATGCACTCATTAAAACAATGAAAGATGAGTACATCTTAAATTTTAAAGTGAACTTGAAAGGAGATTTATCATGGGTATGGAACAAGGTTGTGTTATGGGCGGCGGTGGCGGCATGGGTGACATAGGCGATATAGGCGATATAGGTGACATAGGCGATATAGGTGGCGGCATGGGCGACATAGGTGGCATAGGTGGTGGCCCTGGCGGCATGGGCGGCGGCATGTAAACCTTCGCAATTCGTTGTAACCTGCATTGGTCTACAAATGCAGATTGTGCAGACAACATCGTGAAACATGTATATTGCTTTACGCTTGCTATACTCGTAGCATTTGAGATTTAGGCGTCAATGTGCGTCCTATTTATTTCATGGCAAGGCGAAATGACCAGTAATAGTCATTTTATTGCGAGGACAACAACACAGCAAAGAGGCCGTGCAGTGACACCTGAATCTCAATCGCCGCGAGTATATGTGACTAAACCTACATAAAATCTAAAGGGAACAAAGGGAGCTCTGTTTTTTTATTCAACAGAGTTCCTTTTTTTAACCTTGGAAGAGGTAAACTGGTTTGTGAAACCTCTTGCAAAAAAGTAACACTGTACGTGTGCTTTGCTTTACAGGTTTGGTTAAACCTGATGCGTCAGTTAAACTGTAATAATTGAACTTCAGGTATTGATGCACACTTTTTTCATTAAATTTAACGCAAAGCCCCGAAGACGCACAGAAAAAAACGGATGTAATCTATGTATGCTCTGTGGTCTGCCACTGCACGGCATCACGATAGGCTGAGTGACTAACCATAAATTCCTCATGCCGCCCCATAGTGAGGCTGCCATTGTCTTCAAAATAAATCACTTGGTCTGCTGTGCGAATGGATGAATAACGATGGGCAATCAACAAAGTTGTGCGATTGGCTCGTAAGGCATCCAGCGCCTGCACAATCACCTGCTCGGACTGACTGTCCAATGCCGACGAGGCTTCGTCCAGAATCAAAACCGGTGCATCACGTAAAAAAGCTTGCGCAATGGCAAGGCGCTGTTTTTGACCGCCGGACAATTCCACGCCACCCGCACCCAATGCTGACTCCAGCCCTTCTGGCAAGGCTTCAATAAATCCCCAGGCATGGCTGCGCTGACAGGCGGCAATCAACTGCTCCTCTGTTGCATCCGGTCTGGCCATCAGCAGATTGGCGCGGATCGTGTCGTTGAGTACAAACCACTCCTGCCACACCACCGCCACATTCTGGCGTAACGAAGCAATATTCACCTCCCGCAAATCCTGTCCATCAATGGAAATACTCCCCTGTTGAGGATCATAAAAACGTAACAGCAACATTGCCAAAGTGGACTTACCCGCTCCACTGGGGCCCACTAACGCCACTGTTGCACCGCCCCGAATGTGCGCCTGTGCATGATGTAAAACCGCCGCCCCACCCGGATAGGCAAACGACACCGCAGCAATATCAATCTGCCCCTGGCTCACGCACAAATCCGGCGCAGCAGGCTTGTCCTCCACCGCAGGCTCTGCATCCATCATCTCCAGAATACGCAACGCGGCAGGTATATTACCCACATACTGAAACGCAATGCCCGCCAAACCACGCACTGGCATACTGAGATACCCCATATACAATAAAAAACTCACCAACAAACCCACTGGCATTGCACCACTACGCACGTCGTCCAAACCAAACAGCGCGATCATCAGACCCACCAGATAAATCAACAACGTGAAACTCACACCAAAGGCCACGCCCAGACCACGTTCACGTACCGCCCAGGCAAAGACCCTGGCAAAGACCTTTTGATGCATAGTTGCCACATGGTCCTCCGCAGTATTTGCACTGACTCCCCGCAAATTAGCCAGCCCCTGCTCCTCAAAAGCCAACAACTTCCCGTTAGCCTGTAAAAACCCTTCCGTTGCACGCCGTTTTCGTTCTGAAAAAAACCGCTGATGTATCACAAACAACGGCACAGCCGCCAAAGCAATCAAGGCCAGACGCACATCAATCCAAAACAACATCGTGGTGTACAAAACAAGCGTCAGCAAATGAGAAACCAACATCAACCGCACCTCCACCAGAATAGTGCTGACGTGATCCACATCATTGCTCAAACGGGCCAACAGATCACCGCGCGCCACCTGCCCTGCTACCGGGAAAGACAAATGTAACAAGCGTGAAACGATCGCATTGCGCAACCGGCCAATAAAACGCAGGCCCAGCCAATTAGTCAACCATCCGCCGCCCAGTTGCGCCGCCTGATTCACCAGCAACACACCTACGAACAAACCCAGCACCATGGGTAACTCATCATACTGGCCTGATTGAATCAAACTCAGTGGTCGGCCCATAAGCCAGATCATTGCCGTATTGGTAATCACAGCAATAACGATGGAGAAAATATCTAATGCAAAATAACCTTTATCAGGTCGAGCATATTGATAGAAGCGGCTGTAGTGTTGGTACAACTCTGCCCAGCTGGGTTTAGTGGAATGAAATGTAGATTTCTTAAAGACTTGTTCAGGCATTCGGAACTTTTCCTGCGTTTATTTGGCAATTTAACACAACAATAAACAATACCCTGGAAAATAATTAACGACAGTAGAAAAAATACGTACCGACATTAAGACCCTGGGAAAAAATTTATCCCATAGGAGGCGATCACCAGACCCTGTTATATAGAATTTACTCCCATGTTGTGGCCTCCACCTGCGTCACATCCTACACAATAACCTGCGCCTCCCAGCTTTCCCCAATAGCTTTTAATTGCAACTTTTAAATAGACGCAATAATTTCTCTTGACTTCCACAAAAAAACCAAATACATTGCGCCTAACTAAATGACGCACTTAATATGAATGGATTCAACAAATGATATTACCCCTGGAAGAAACTGCCGCCATTGAACCCGGCTACCCGTTCAGAGGCAGCATCAAAACCCAAAAGCCTGGAAGCGTTGCCGTCATTCAAATGCGTGACGCCGCACTCGAACAGGGTTTGAAAACAAATAATCTTGCGCATGTTGAACTACCGGGCAAAAAAACACCTGACTGGCTGACGCCCGGCGACCTCCTCTTTGTTGCACGCGGCAATAATAATTTTGCGGTTTACGTTGATCAGTTAAACGAAAAAACCGTCTGCACACCCCACTTTTTCCAGATCCGCATCAAACCCTCCACCGATTTGCTGCCGGCGTTTCTGGCATGGCAAATTAACCAGACACCCGCCCAGAGCTATTTTTCACGCCTGGCGCAAGGCAGTGTTTTGCGGAACATCAAAAAATCAGAACTGGCAACATTGCCCGTTGTTATCCCGCCACTGGAAACACAGCAGAAAATCATTGCC
>QIGJ01000025.1 GCA_003229995.1 Gammaproteobacteria bacterium
TCATTTTAAACAGGCGTTTGAATCACAGAATCAAAGCGCGTTGGAAAAAATGAGCGAGCTTCAGCCAAGCCGTAAAGATTTCATTCGTCAGTTGATCAAAAACTATCTATCATTCACGTTAAATATTTCAAATGTCAGAATCATTGGTAAGAAAAAAACAGGTCAAGCGAATATTACGCTGACTAAGTTGGTCAATCTTCAGGGGCTACCTGTTCAGCCGGGGGCATGGAGTCAGTTCGGAATTGATATTAAAAAGAATACAACAGGACAATGGAAAATATATTGGTAGTATAAATTATTATCACCTATCTTGATCATTTGGTGCTGACTGTGGCCAACATCGAAATCACCCTGGATTTCTACCAGCGCGTTCTTGGCATGGAAAAACAAACCTTCGCTAATAACCGCGTCGCCTTGACATTTGGCCACCAGAAAATCAACCTCCATCAGGCAGGTAACGAGCCCGAACCCAAAGCCAATACACCTTCGCCGGGTTCGGCAGACTTATGCTTTGTTATGCAATCATCACTACCGGATGCGATGCAACATGTGCGAGACTGTGGGATAGCGATTCTGGAGGGACCGGTGATGCGCACAGGTGCGATGGGGCCAATGATGTCATTTTATTTTCGTGACCCGGATTTGAATCTGATCGAGCTGTGTCATTATTGATACCTAGTAATATACTTGTGGCGATTGAGATTCAGGTGTCACTGCACGCCCTCTTTATTCCATGGCTGTGTTGTTGTCATCGCAATAGAACGACGATTACTTGTCATTTCGCCTTGCCATGAAATAAATAGGACGCACATTGACACCTGAATCTCAAACACCACGAGTATAGGTTGGAAGAATGGAGCAGGCTGTGAAACGGAATTTGTTTTTTCTCTTTTGTATTGTGTTGTTGGGAAGTCTGGGTTGCTACGGTGTTGCATCGGCGCAAAATGTTCCGGCCCCATCGGTTCGGGCAGATATTGATAAAGAACTGGTTATTGCCTATCGGCTGGATAGTGCGCCCATCCAGTTTAAAAATGCAGGCGGTGAGCCGGACGGTATACTGATTGATGTCTGGCGTCTGTGGGCCCGGAAATCGGGTATTCCGATTCGTTTTGTCGGTGCCTACAGCCAGGAAACCCAGGCAATGGTGGATGAAGGTGCGGCCGATATTATTGCCGGGCTTTTTCCCAATCAGCGACGCGCTGAGTTTCTGGATTTTTCCAAACCCATTCTCAGCAGTCCTTATCATCTGTATTTCAATGCGCAGGTTGACGATTTGTTGAGTACCGATGATTTGCCGCGTTTTCGTGTTGGCGTCACGCAGGGCAGTTTTCATGCAGACTATTTGCGCGAACATTTTCCCAACGTTGAACGGGTGCTTTTCAAGGGTTACCGCAAGTTATTCAAGGCCGCAGAACGCGATGATGTTTCTGTTTTTGTGACCCAGCCCCTTTATCTGTCGCACTATCTGACAAATGAGGGTATGCCCAATCGCTATCGTTATCTTGAGCCGCCACTTTATACCCGCGCCTATCAGGCGGGAGTGGCGGCAGGACGCACTGAGCTGCTAGAGACGATTAATTATTACATGCGTCAAATTACCACTGCCGAACGGCGTGCGATTACCCGTAAATGGGTGGGGCTGGGATGGGAGAATGGCGGAGCATCCACTTTGCAGTTATCAGCAAGCGAAAAGCAATGGCTGGTAGATCATCCGGTGATACGCTTGGGGGTAGACCCTTCCTGGCCACCTTTTGAGTTTGTCGATGAACAGGGGCGTTACCGTGGTATTGGCGCTGACGTTGTCATGCTGTTGAATGGCTTGCTGGATACTTCCATGTCCCCTGTTTCCGGGCTGAGTTGGCCGGAGGTCATCAATAAAGCCCGCAAACGTGAAGTTGATGTTTTACCGGCAGTTGGAGCCACGGAAGATCGCCGGGAATTCCTTAATTTTACCAAACCCTATTTTGTTTATCCTTATGTGATTTTTGTCCGTGAAGATACCCATCTTGTCACCAGCCTTACGGATTTGCAGGGCAAGCAGGTGGCAGTGGAACAGTCTTACGCAACGGAGGATTTGTTACGGCGTAAACATCCGGAGCTTGTGTTGCGTACTTATGCCAATACCTCAAAAGCGCTGTATGCCCTGAGTCGCGGGGAGGTGAGCGCTTATGTGGGCAATCTGAGTGCGGCCTCCTGGGTGATCGACGAGCTGGGTATGACCGGCATCAAAGTGGCTGCGCCAACACCCTACAATTTTGAACAAAGCATTGCGGTCCGCAAGGACTGGCCGCAACTGGTGACGATACTCAACAAAGCTATCGCGCAGATTACGCCGCAGCAGCGGCAGGAAATCAAGAATCGCTGGTTTGCGGTACGTTTTGAGTATACTCAGATGGTAGATTCCCGAGCGTTGTGGCGGGCGGTGTTGATTACTATCCTGCTTGCTTTGCCGATCCTGGGGGTTATCCTCTGGTGGAATCGGCGGTTACAGCGTGAAATCAAGCATCGTCATAAAATAGAGGCTGCTTTGCGCAGCAGTGATGAGCGTTATGAGCAGGCAATTGCAGCAGTGCAGGAAAGCGTTTGGGAATGGAATATAGAAACAGGTGTGCGTTATTTCAGCCCGCGTTTATTTTATGATTTGGGTTATGACGACGGAAAAATACCCGGCACGGATCAAGCATGGGTTGAGATGATTCACCCTCAAGACCGTGAAGAGCGTGAGCATGCTCTGCTTGAATATGAAGCTGACCCTCAGTGCTGGGAGTCAGCTTTGATACTGGATTATCGGGTGCGTCGCCGGGATGGCGAGTATGCAATTATTCGCACCGAGGGCCGTGCGGTCAGTCGGAATGCCTCGGGCAAAGCGCTTCGACGGGTAGGTACCCTGCGTGATATCACCGTTCTGAAGGCGGCAGAAAAGCAGTTACGGGAAAGTGAAGCGCAGTTAAAAACAATCCTGAACACCATTCCGTTAACCGTCGTGGTGGCATCGTTGGACGGTGTGGTTTTGATGGCTAATCCATACGCGGAGCGTGAAATTGAAAGCAAGCCCCATTCGATGGTGGGGCGTAACATGGCAGAGTTTTATGCGAATCCAGCAGACCGCGATGCCGTACTGAAGGAATTGTCAGAATACGGTCAGGTACGCGACAAGATGCTCACTTTCAAGACGGACTCCGGCCGGATCGTAGAGGGTTTGTTGTCCGCTATATTGATAAAAGTGGGCGAGCAAACGGTATCTTTGGGTATTCTGGTGAATCTTACCAAGCGCCTGCAAATGGAACGGGCGCTGGCGACTGCGCGTGATCAGGCCGAGCAAGCCAATCGTGCCAAGTCAGAATTCCTTGCCAACATGAGTCATGAATTGCGCACACCACTGAATGCCATTATCGGTTTCACCGGCATTATCAAAGATGGCATTGTGGGAACGGTCAACGAAGAACAGGCCAAACAACTGGGTATGGTGTATCGTTCCGCCCAACATCTGCTGGAACTCATTAATGATATTCTCGACCTCTCCAAAGTGGAAGCCGGCAGGGTAGAGGTCTCAGTCGAACCATTCTTGCTTGCGCCGTTGCTGGAAGAACTTCAGGCACTGATGCAGCCACTGGCGGATGCGAAGGGACTGATATTGCAGCAGAAGAGCAGCGGCCT
>QIGJ01000138.1 GCA_003229995.1 Gammaproteobacteria bacterium
ACCGCGTGATTCTTCCGGCTGGACAAAGGCTGCTCCCTGCACTGTTTGCACAAATTCGGCACGCATGGCACCTTTTTTGGCAAAAAAAGCATTGAGGCGATCGGTGGCCGGGCCAGCCATCAGCGGCCCTCCCCAGAACAACGAAATCACCGCACACAGCAATACAAAAAAACTCATGTATCTAACTATATATAGCCGCCTATTGACCGCAAAGAGAATTATTTTCAACATTTTATGAGTCCTGTACAAAAGATCAATCCGCAGGTGGTGGTGGCGCAATCACTTCACGCGAACCATTCGTTTGCACCGGCCCGACGACACCAACGCGTTCCATTTCTTCCACCATACGCGCGGCGCGGTTGTAACCAATGCGCAAACGACGCTGTACACTGGAGATGGACGCCTTTCGAGTTTCAGTCACGATGCGCACGGCTTCGTCGTAAAGAGCATCCATCTCGGCATTATCGTCAGTTTCGCCCGGCATACCCCCCATATCAGCACACCCACAGCCGGGCCTTCCAACACTTCGTCGATGTATTGGGGCTCCCCTCTGCTTTGCCAGTCAGCCACGACACGATGCACTTCGGCATCTGACACAAATGCACCGTGCACACGAGTGGGAATGCTGGTGCCCGGGGGCAGGTAAAGCATGTCACCATGGCCCAGTAATTGCTCGGCACCGCCTTGATCCAAAATAGTGCGCGAGTCCACCTTGGCTGACACCTGAAAGGCCATACGGGTAGGAATGTTGGCTTTGATCAATCCGGTGAGCACATCCACCGAAGGACGTTGTGTTGCCAGGATTAGATGCATACTGGCAGCACGGGCTTTTTGTGCGAGGCGGGCAATAAGTTCTTCTACCTTTTTGCCCACGGTCATCATCATATCAGCCAGTTCATCCACGACCACCACGATTTGCGACATGGGCTCCAGGAATTTTTCGTCACCTTCCATAATGGGTTTGAAAAAAGGATCTTTGAGCGGCTCTCCTGCTTCGATGGCATCGTTCACCTTCCGATTGAATCCGGCTACGTTACGCACACCCATGTGTGCCATGAGTTTGTAACGCCGCTCCATTTCTGCCACACACCAACGCAGCGCATTGGCGGCTTCTTTCATGTCAGTCACTACCGGTGCCAACAAATGCGGGATGCCCTCATATACCGACAGTTCCAGCATTTTGGGGTCAATCATAATCATGCGCACTTCACTAGGCGTCGCGTTGTACAACACACTCAGCACCATGGCATTGAGGCCCACAGACTTGCCCGAGCCGGTGGTGCCTGCCACCAGCAGGTGGGGCATTTTGGCCAGATCAGCCACGACAGCGCTGCCGGAGATATCCACACCCAGCGCCAACGTCAGCGGTGAATTTGCTTTTTCGTATTGTTCGGATTTAATGATTTCAGACAGGCGCACCATTTCGCGGTGTTCATTGGGCAACTCCAGACCAACAGTGGATTTACCCGGAATCACCTCCACCACACGCACACTGATGGCCGATAACGAACGCGCCAGATCCTTGGCCAAATTAGTGATTTTGCTCACTTTAAGGCCCGGCGCGAGATCCAGCTCATAACGTGTCACCACCGGACCAGGATGCACTTCCACCACCTGCGCTTCCACACCGAAATCCGCCAGCTTCAGTTCCACTTTCCGGGAGATGGCCTCCAGCGCTGAGGTAGACACATCAGCCTTGCGTGCCTCAGCTGGGTCCAGCAGGGACAACGCAGGCAAACCGCCCTCCATGGGCATATCAAACAGCGGTACCTGCCGTTCTTTTTCTTCCCGCACCGAGACTTTAGCCACCGGTTTAATTAACGGTTCGATGCGCAACGGCTTGCGCGCAGCCACTTTGCTCTGATCAATCTTGATGGAAGCTTCACGTTTTTGGCGGGCACGGCGACCGGCCATTTCATCACGCAGATTGAGGAATCCTTCACGCACCCGGGCAATGACATTCAAGGTGGCGCGTCCGATAACATCCATTAGCCATAACCACGACAGGCTGGTCAGCAGAGTCACACCCGTGAGAAACAACGCCAACAAAAACAACGTGCCACCCAAGGGATTAACGACACTCACCAATCCCGAACCTACCACGTCGCCTAGTACGCCGCCCGGGCCCACCGGCAAATGTACGAAATCAGCAAAATGCAGCTCGGCCAGCCCCGTGCCCGCACCTAAAGTGAGGAAAAACCCCGCCATGCGCAACGCTCCGTGGCGCAAATCAAACATCGCTTCTGGCTGCTTGCGCCCCGTGAACAGCAACCAGCCCAGATAAGCCGCTCCCACCGGCACCAGATAAGCAAGGTAACCCAATAAAAAGAGGGAAATATCCGCGAACCACGCACCCAGCACACCACCCGCATTAACGATGGTATTGCCCGTTTCACTGTGCGACCAGCCTGGGTCCTGCACGTCGTAGGTGCCAAGCGAGGCCAACAGGTACAAGGCCGTAGTGCCAAAAATGATCAGCGCACCCTCACGCAGGCCACGAATCATATGCGCTGCGAGGGGGGTGCTGTTTTTTTGCTTACTTTTTGAAATCGATGTTTTTATATGTGCCACGGTCGCCGTCCACTGATAAATCCGGGAAGCGTTATGTTACCTGTTTCAGCGCTGGATGCACGACTTCTCCGTTTTGTACATTGATACCACGCGCTAACGCCGGGTTTTGTTGCCAATCCGCCTGCGCCAGACGGGATACCCAAGGCGTTAATGCCGCCGACAGCGCCTGCGACGCCGTGCGCGGTACCGCACCCGGCATATTAGTAACGCCAAAATGAACCACTCCGTCCACCACAAACACAGGATCGGTATAATCTGTGGGCTTTGTGGTCTCGATACAACCCCCCTGATCCACAGAAATATCAATAATCACACTGCCTTCGCGCATCCCGGCTACAGTGTCAGCACTCACCAGATGTGGCGCGCGCTCGCCCGTCACCAGCACCGCACCAATGAGCAAATCGGCATTGAGTGCCGCCTCATGCAATGCATCGGGATAGGGATGCAGTCCCGTCACGTTGTTGCCCAGTGCGCGCATCTGCGCCAGTTTGTCACGATTGAGATCAAACACCGTCACCTCTGCACCCATGGCTGCCGCTAGCAGCGCCGCATTGCCGCCCGCCACTCCTGCGCCCAATATCACCACGCTGCCACGCTCTGCCGCAGGCACGCCGCCCAGTAAGATACCACGCCCACCCTGTGGCTGATGCAACAGATGCGTACCCACCTGCACGGCCACCCGTCCAGCAATATCGCTCATGGGTGCCAACAAGGGTAATTGCCGTTGATCGGTTTCCACCGTTTCAAACGCCACGGCAGTGGCTCCGCTTTTTTGCAAACTCCGCATCAACCCTGGCTCGGCGGCAAGATGCAAATACGAGAACAACAACTGTCCCTCGCGCAACATCGCCACCTCTTCCGGCTGCGGCTCTTTCACTTTAACAATCATCTCAGCCTGACCGTAAACCGCAGCCGCATCCTTCGCCAGCTTCACCCCCGTTGCCTGATAAGCATCGTCAGAGTAACCACTCAGCACACCGGCACCCTGTTCCACCCACACTTCGTGGCCTTGTGTTACCAATTGACCGGCTGCTGCGGGAGTCAATCCGACACGGCCTTCCAATATTCTGACTTCCCGTGGTATGCCGATAATCATCATAAAAGTATCCGTTGTATTGTTGAATAATATTACTCCGCAACAAGCTATCTCGCTACGCGAAGCGGGGTATTACAACTGCCAGCTCAACCGCCTAGACGTTTGAACAAAAACTTACGCAGCAAACTGCGGGGAATTTAACCCAAAGAGATTAAAAGATACATAGTGAAGATTAATACAAGACTTATCATAGCAGCGAGCAT
>QIGJ01000302.1 GCA_003229995.1 Gammaproteobacteria bacterium
TCTTCCAGCAGAGCGATACCCTCAAGAATGCCAAAGGTCATCAAGGTGCTGTAAAAACCGGCGATGCCGAGGCCGGTCCACCAGAGGGTATGTTGCACCAGTCGTTGTGAATAGAGGCGGACCCTCCCCATTCTGGGTAACAGATAATATGAGGCACCCATGAGAAAAATGACGACACCACCGATGACGTTGATGTGCGCATGAGCCAGAGGATCGATGAGATGACCGGGGCCGCCGTAAGGGCTACCAATGCTGTCCAGCCATGCACGTATCGGGTGGATGACTTGTAGGACACCATGCACCGTACCGATGAACAGACAGAGTGCGGATACCATCAGGTAGTTAACAAGATAGGCATCATCCTCTGTAGGGATAGACAGTTTTTCTGGTTGATGTGACGTTTGCATAGAATACAATTGTGTTATGTGGAAGAGCAGGATGCACGCAGTGTACTTATGCATTACTGCTTAAGTTGTGCAGTGACCTTTTGCTAATGCCGGGTACGGGTATTTTTTATGAACAGATGGAAACCATACAAAAAAGCCCGGGAAATCCGGGCTTTTTTGTATTCGGAGCCAAAAGCCCCGTATTTTTTATTTCTTGCGGGCTGCCGCAGCAGCATCACATCCCATACCACCCAACATAGTGGTGGAGACGAGAATGACCAAAAACACAGTAATCGGTACGATAATAGCCATCAAAAATTCTCCTCAGAATCCCTCCTCCCACAGGAGGTTCAGTGTGAAAGCGAGCTCCGAGTCTACCCAATTGGTTGGGGCTGCGCAAGTGCCAATAACCACAAAATATCAAGTGTTTGTGGTGAGTCTATTGCCAGGAGCTCAGTGTGCGACAGGCGGCAAAAGAACCGGTTCTATCAGGCACTTTGGGCCATCAGATGCTCGTATTTGGTGCGCAGCTCATCCTGGGATTCTTCGTGAGCAGGATCCAGTGGGATGCAGTCTACCGGACAGACATCCACGCATTGTGAGGTATCGTAGTGGCCGACACATTCAGTGCACAAATTGGGATCGATCTCGTAGATCTCTTCGCCCTGGGTGATGGCCCCATTGGGGCATTCGGGTTCGCACACATCGCAGTTGATGCATTCGTCAGTAATAATCAATGACATATCAGAAAACTCATATAACGGTGTTGGAGGTTAGTGTTCGTAGTGTTAGACGTATTTAGCCTAAGAGTCCAGGAACTCTACCGCAATTTACGGGTTAGTTCATCCCTGATTTTTTTATGGACGAAAGGGGTAACATCACCACCCAAAGCGGCAATTTCCCGCACGAGGCTTGAAGAAATATGGGAATATTGCTCGGCAGGCGTTAGAAACAGGGTTTCCACATCGGGTGCCAGTTTGCGGTTCATGCCCGCCAGTTGGAATTCATAATCAAAATCAGACACGGCGCGCAGGCCGCGCAGAATGATCCGTGCCTGTTTTGTCCGGGCGAATTCCACCAACAAGCCATCGAAGGAACAGATTTCCACATTGTCATATTCTGCCAATGCGGTGCGTGTCAGCTCCAGGCGTTCTTCCAGAGTGAATGTCGGTTGTTTGCCAGGATTGGCGGCCAGGGCAACGATGACTCCGTCAAACAAGCAGGTAGCGCGTTCTACCAGATCGGAGTGACCAAGGGTAATGGGGTCGAAGGTGCCGGGATAGATGGCTTTGTTTATTATAGACGTTGGCATAGAGTTTGGTGTGGGTATGGGGCAGGCATATAGCAATTATCGCACGAATTTACGCCTGACGGGTTGCCAGTCGATAGGTGATTTGCCCAGCGGTTTTTTCCCGGTCAATGTGCCAATGAGTCGGAATATCAGTGGTGGGTAATTCACGCTCGTTTTCCAGATAAATGCGCGCATTGGGTGTGAGCCAGTTTTTTTCTTCCAATAATTGTGTGCAGGTCGCGATAAGCCCCTTGCCGAAGGGTGGGTCAAGAAATACCACGTCATAACGGGCATCACCCGGACCATGTTGTAAAAACTGTTCTGCGGACAGATGCACGATTGCGGCATTATCACAGGACAGAGTGCGCAGGTGTGCTTCCAGTTGTTGTGTGGCTGTGGCCGATTTTTCTACCAGTACCGTGCGGGCGGCACCCCGTGAGAGCGCTTCCAGTCCTAACGCGCCGCTGCCAGCAAACAGATCCAGGCAGTAGGCAGTAATGATGTCATGTTGCAGCCAATTGAACAGGGTTTCGCGCACCCGGTCCGGGGTGGGACGCAAACCTTCCACATTGGGAAAGTCCAGTTTGCGGCCACGCCATTGGCCGCCGATGATACGCAGGCGGTTATTCTGCCTGCGCGATAATTGGGAGCGTTTGCTCAGACCAGCTCCTCCAGCCAGTTACGTGGATGCAGAAAACCTTCGTAGAGTTTTGCTTCAGGGCTGCCTGCCTCCGGTTTCCAGTCATAACGCCATTTCACCAGTGGTGGCAGTGACATGAGAATGGACTCGGTGCGGCCGCCAGTCTGTAACCCAAACAGCGTTCCACGATCATAAACCAGGTTGTATTCCACGTAACGGCCACGGCGGTATAATTGAAAGTCGCGTTCCCGTTCACTGTATTCGATATTTTTGCGAAGGGCGACGATGGGCCGGTAGGCTTCTAAATAATGATCCCCCACACTTTGCATGAATTTGAAACAGCGCTCGAATCCGCCCTCGTTGAGATCATCAAAAAACAGTCCGCCGACGCCACGAGTCTCGCCGCGATGTTTGAGGAAAAAGTATTCGTCACACCATTTTTTGTAACGGTCATATACGTCGTCACCAAAAGGATCACAGGCCTTTTTGGATATCTGATGCCAGTGCAGTACGTCTTCTTCAAACGGGTAATAAGGCGTGAGGTCAAAGCCGCCACCGAACCACCAGATAGGGTCTTCGCCTTCTTTTTCGGCGACGAAAAAACGTACATTGGCGTGCGATGTGGGTGCATAGGGATTTTTAGGATGAATCACCAGTGATACACCCATCGCTTCGAAGGTGCGGCCTGTCAACTCAGCGCGATGGGCTGTGGCTGAAGCGGGCAGGCTGCCCCCGGATACATGCGAAAAATTGACCCCGGCCTGCTCGAATACCGCACCGTCGGTGAGTACCCGGGTGTGACCACCGCCATCACCGGTTTCACGCTCCCAGTTGTCTTCAAAAAAACGGGCACTGCTATCCTCTTCGGTGAGGCCGACGCAGATGCGGTCTTGCAGGTCCAGCAGGTAGGTCTTGATGGCCTGGATATCGGGGTTGCTCATTGAATGGCGTCCTGTGTTAGTGCGGATAACGTACTGTGAAAAATCACACGTCCTGCTTTACTCAAATTGACGATGTGCTAGATGTACTAGACTGTGTTGGTGCAGTCCATCAGGTACCATAATGCCAAGTATGCTGCATGGGTTGGGACGGGTCAAAGCAGCGGGATTTTTGCAAGTCAGAATGGTCGTGCAGG
>QIGJ01000334.1 GCA_003229995.1 Gammaproteobacteria bacterium
ATGTGGTTTGTATTCAGGAAACCAAGGCGCAGGAAAGCCAGCTGGAAGCCGATGATTTTTATCCTGCCGGGTATCATTGTTATTATTTTGATGCTGAAAAAAAAGGCTATAGCGGCGTTGCAATTTATGCACGGCAAAAACCAGATCGTATTATTCGCGGTCTGGGAGAAGGGTTTGAAGACATGGATGCCGAAGGGCGCTTTATCCAGGCAGATTTTACCCGGGAAGATGGCAGTAAACGCAGTGTTGTGTCGTTATATTTACCATCCGGCTCATCCAAAGAGGAGCGCCAGCAGATAAAGTTCAGTTTTATGGATCGCTTTACTGACAGGCTTAAGGCCATGCGCCGCCAACGCCGTGAATTTGTATTGTGTGGTGACTGGAACATCGTACACAAAGAAATCGATATTAAAAACTGGAAAAGCAATCAAAAAAATTCTGGTTGCCTGCCGGAAGAGCGTGCATGGCTTGATAAGGTTTTTGGTCCCTTGGGTTTCGTTGATGCCTTTCGTGTATCCAACCAGGAAGCCGGGCAGTATACATGGTGGTCTAACCGAGGACAGGCATGGGCAAATAATGTTGGTTGGCGGATTGATTACCAGATTGTTACGCCGACACTAGGTGATACCATTAAAGATGCGAGTATTTATAGGGATGAACGGTTTTCAGATCATGCGCCGCTGATTATTGATTATGCCTGATTGTATTGTGTATCAGTGGGCGGGTAATGCGCATTGCCTATAAAATATCAACAATCTGTCCGTCAATAAACTCAGGTTTGGGTTTTGAAATATGGTAGCCCTGTCCCAGCTCTACACCCAGCTCCCGTAAAACTTTAATGATATGGCCATTTTCCACAAATTCGGCAACACACGGAATTTGTAGGCCTTTTGCTAAATCCACAATGGCTTTGACAAATAAACGATCATCATTATCCATATGAAGGTTTCGTACAAAACTACCATCGATTTTTATATAGTCCACAGGTAAGTTTCGTAAATAATGAAATGATGAAAAACCAATACCAAAATCGTCTAACGCAAATTTGCAACCAATTTTTCGTAATGCATCAATAAATTCACGCGCCCTGGAAAGGTTTTCTACGGCTTCGGTTTCTGTTACCTCAAACATCAGGCTTTGAGGGTCAGCACCATAAGTCTGAATGGCTTTCTGAATAAATTCCAGCATACCGATATTACCGAAATGTTTACCGGATAAGTTGATTGCCAAACTGACGGGTTTGTGTCGCTTGATACTATCCGCTTGTGTTTTTATTGCCTCATTTACCACCCATCGATCAATTTCACGAATCAGCCCAAAACGTTCTGCTGTTTCAATAAAGGCACCGGGTGTAATCATTTCGCCACTTTCACTTCGCATGCGCAACAAGGCTTCGTAATGGGTGATCAGTCCTGAAGACACCTCTACGACTGGTTGGTAATAAAGTTCAAAACGGTTGTCTTTTAATGCCCAGCGAATGCGTTCTTCCCAATGGATTTTCGCCTGCATATTCCACAGTTCCATATCATCTTCACTAAAAACATGTACCTGTCCACGGCCTTTCCGCTTTGCGGTGTACATTGCTGCATCGGCTTTTGACAACAAGTCACTGGGCACCGCGCTTTGTGAGGGAAACAGGGCAATGCCAATACTTGCGCTAACCGGAACAACTTTTCCACTGTGCTCCAGGTTTTCTTGCGTTAATGCGCCTAATAACGCCATACCCACAGTATAGGCTTCTTCATAACTGCATTTGGGAATAACCACCCCAAATTCATCACCACCAAGACGCCCGAGAATATCGGTGCGTCGTAACACTCGGGATAGCTTGCGTGACACATCCAGTAAATATTCGTCACCGTATTGATGCCCATAAGTATCGTTGACATATTTAAATTGATCGAGATCAATAAATAATACGGCTCCTTGCTGCTGGTAGCGTTGCGAATAAGAGGTGGCTCGTTCAAGTTCCTTTTGGAAGCGACGGCGATTGATCAGTCCGGTTAATGAATCATGTTCAGCTAAATAGACAATACGATCTTCTGCGGTTTTTTGTTCGGTAATATCCAGAAACAGGCCACGCATAATAGGTTCATCTTTTTCATCCAGTTCAACACTGTTGATAGCCCGTACCCACAGATCGTGTCCCTGGCGATGTGTCATGCGAAAATCGACGGTAAATGATTCACCTTTTTTTGTATGCACTGCAATCGTTTTTTCCAGCCAGGCTTTATCTGTGGGGAAGACATGATTTGCCCAAAAATCTGTTTTTAACCAATCTGACACAGGATAACCCATGAGGTTTTGTGCTTCCCGACTGACAAAAGTAAATTGATAACCGGGTGGGCGAGCCTCCATTACTACGGCATCGATGCCATCCAGTAATGTTTGCATGAAGCGGGTTTCACGCTCCAGAGCGTCATGTTCTTTTGTTAATGCCACTCTGGTTTCGCTAAGGTGTTGGGCAAGGTGGTTAAAGGTAGATGCCAGTTCTCCTACTCCGCCTTTACTGTTGGATACAATTCTGTAATCCAGTTGGTCCTGAGACAGAGCTTTTGCGCCTTCTTCCAGTTGACGCAGATTACGGGTGAAATATAAAGCAATTAATAATGTTGCCGACAGGGTGATTGCGACACCTAACAGAGCCGTCAATAAATTCTGGAGTCGTGTTTTCTGAATTAGTATTTTTGCTGCGGAAAGTGAATAACCCAACCGTAAACGGCCCAATATATTGCCTTCAAAACGCAGTGGTATTTCAATATCAAATACACCATCCGATAACGCGGATTGATAATTTGTATCTATTTTTCTGTTGACCGGTGGTATTCCCAGTTGTGCAATAACGCGGCCCTGCTGTCCATTGACTTCTGCGTAAATCAGTTTGTCAAATTCTGTAAATTGACCAAAAACGTCTTGTAAAACTATGGTGTCATTATAAACAAGGCCAGGCACCAATGCTTTTGATAATAAGTGACTTTCTGATTGCAGCATATCTTCATACATTTCTATATGGCTGTCTGTTGTTAGCCTACTACTGTTCCACACCAACAGAAACAACATTAGCATTTGCAGTGCTACAATCAGTAAAATCAGTCGGGTTGATAATCTTATGCGCATTTTTTTATTTGCTCACAGTCAACCAACGAAATTATTGGTAATGTACCCATAGTGTTTGAAATTTCGGTTTTATTACACGCCCTCTTCATTCCATGGCTGCGTTAAAATGGCTTGCAATAGAATGACTACGTGTGCCCCAGAGGGCATTCCGTGCCATTTTGTCTGGCCATGAAACAAATATGATGCATATTCAGACCGAAATCCCAAACGCTATGGGTATAAGTGGTAGTGCATCATTATTTTAACATTTCCTTGCCTTTTTTGAGTGACTCAGCGTTGCTGCGCCCGCCACATTGCTCACTATG
>QIGJ01000189.1 GCA_003229995.1 Gammaproteobacteria bacterium
ATCAACCTCGGTCAAGTCGGGTAAACAGGACTGTACCGAAGCGGTCATATTAAGTATTACCCGCAGCGCCTTGCGCACAGTGACAGCCTGTACATTTTGTGGAAAGCTCAAATGCAAATGCGCGTAAGGACGCACGCTGACCATAATCACCTTGACATTGAAACCCACAATTTTATTGCCCCACATCAGGCGCACAACCGCCTTTTTGCCCTCACTGACTGGTATCGTATGCCCGTCCACTTTCGGCGTACTGACCACCAGACTCTGCCCAGGCAAATACCCGATCACTCTGGCGAAATAACGGGTTTCGTCATCACCCGCAAACTGTAATTGCAGGTTATCACCGATCTCTAACGCCAGTTCTTTTGCCGTCATTGCCTCACCTATTGCCCATAAATGATTTAACCTCGTGTACAGTACAGCCATGCACAGCACTATTATCGGCAGTCTGAACGAAGTTTCAAGTAACGAATGGAATGCATTGCATGGAACACAGGTGCCTTTTTTGCGGCACGAATTTCTCAGTGCCCTGGAAAAACATCATTGCGTTGGCAAAGCCACGGGCTGGATTCCGCAGCACATTTTGCTTTACGAAGATAAAACACTGCTCGGCGCAGTACCGCAATATTTAAAAACCAACGCCTACGGCGAACTGGTTTTTGACTGGGCCTGGGCCGAAGCTTACCAACGCAATGGGCTGGATTATTACCCCAAGTTGGTTGTTGCCATTCCTTACACACCGGCCAGCGGGCCACGTCTGCTAATTGCGCCACATGCGGACCGTAATAAAATTTCCGCGCAACTGATTCAGTGCGCACTGGAACACACCAGACAATGTAAGGTGTCCTCCCTGCACTGGCTGTTTCCACATCAGGATGATTTACACCAACTCACCCAACAGGAACTGCTGCCACGGTTAGGCTGCCAGTTTCACTGGCATAATCTTCCCGACACTGAAAACTACCGTGATTTTGACGATTACCTTGATCGCTTCACCGCCAGTAAACGCAAAAAAATTCGCCGTGAACGACGAGCAGTGACGGAGGCAGGCATCACGATACAACGCTTATATGGCAACGAACTCAGCGATGGGCAATGGCAAACGGTACACCGACATTATTGCTCTACTTTTAAGCGGCTCAGCGGTTACGCCACGTTGAGCCTGGATTTTTTTCGTGAAATCAGTCGCACGCTGCCACAACAACTTATCGTTATTCTCGCCGAACATCAGGACAATACCGTGGCCAGTGCCATTTGTTTTCGTGATGACACTACGCTTTATGGTCGCCACTGGGGCTGCGATGCACATTTTCAGAATCTGCATTTTGAAGCTTGTTATTATCAGGGACTGGAATATTGCATTGAGCATCACCTGCAATGTTTTGATCCCGGTGCCCAAGGCGAACATAAAATCAGTCGTGGTTTTCTACCCACCGCCACCTGGTCAGCCCACTGGATCGTCGAACCCCGGTTTCGTGCAGCTATTGCAGATTTTTTACAGAAAGAAACCCAAGGCATTCAGCATTATATCGACAACTTGCACAAACATTCACCTTTCAAATGACTCGACATCACTCGGCAACAGAACAACAACAGGCTACACTCTGTCTTGCAATTCTGTCCCACATAACGTCTCGTCAGCGAATAACAAGGAGCAATCATGCGCGGTCTGGCCCCTTACTGGATCGATTCCCGAAACAATAATTTCGATTTTCCGGATGTTAGTCTTGCGCTGGATGAGCCTGATGGCTTGCTCGCCATCGGAGGAGATCTCAAACCCCGGCGATTGCTTGCGGCCTACCGGCAGGGTATTTTCCCCTGGTATAATGAAGGGCAACCGATTTTGTGGTGGGCACCCAACCCGCGTGCGATCCTGTTTCCACAACAACTCAAGATTTCCCGCAGCCTGCGCAAAACACTGCGCAAACAATCCTTCACGATCACTCTCGACCAAGCCTTTGCCGATGTCATCAAAGCCTGTAGCCATCCGAGAGATTGTGAGACACAACCCGGCACCTGGATCACCCACGCAATGAAACAGGCCTATCAACAGTTACACGATCAGGGACACGCACACTCCGTAGAATGCTGGCATGACGAACAATTGGTGGGTGGTCTGTACGGTGTCGCCATTGGCCGGGTATTTTTTGGTGAATCCATGTTCACACGCCGTAGTGATGCCTCCAAGATCGCCTTTATTACACTGGTGCAACAATTGGCACACTGGGAATTTGGTGTTATCGATTGCCAAATCCACTCCCAGCATCTCGAAAGCCTGGGGGCAGAAACTATCCACCGTGCGCAATTTACCGATCTGCTCAACACATTTTGTGGGCAACCAGAGCCAACATGGCAATTTGAATCAATCAGCAATATCCAAACATGAGCACTGACAAGCCCGCCCAAACGGTTCCGTTGCCACCCTCCCGACCTCCTCCCGCTGATTTGGCTTTTTTTGCCAGTACCGCACATGACTGCGCTTACCTCAGTGGACAATCAGCCGTCACGGTGTTTGCCGACCCTGACACACCCATGGATGTCAGCATCTATAGTGCGCTGGCAGAAATCGGCTTTCGTCGTAGTGGCCATCATGTCTACACCCCACATTGCCCCGCCTGTCAAGCCTGTGTGCCAACACGATTACCCGTGGCATCGTTTCAGCCTAATCGCAATCAGCGCCGCACCCTGAACAGAGCAATGGATTTTTCCATCAACATCGGGGACGCTGTTTTTAACAATGAGGCTTTCGTGCTGTACCAAAAATACATCAGCCACCGCCATGCCGACAGTGGCATGGATAACCCTACCCCGGAAAAGTATCTGGCGTTTCTCAGCAGCGACTGGTCGCACACCGAATTTGTGCAATTCCGCTGGCAAGACCAACTCATCGCTGTCGCCGTGCAGGACGTGCTCACCCACGGCCTGTCCTCGGTGTATACTTTTTTTGATCCGGACTTTTCCAGCATCAGCCTCGGGCGCTACACCCTGCTGTGGCAAATAGCCGAAACCCGACGCCGACAACTGCCCTGGTTATTTCTTGGTTACTGGATCGGTGATTGTCGGAAAATGTTGTATAAACAGGAATACCGACCTATCGAACTATTCCAGAAGGGATGCTGGCAGCGTTATGACAAAGCACAAACTCTGCCTTCCTCGTCATTTTTCCCTCACCCTCCTCCAGGAACGTGCTCGAAATAGAACGACTATTCTTGCACTTTTGTTCGGCAACGGCTCCTGCGTTGCTCTACCTCCTGCATCCATGCCGTCGTCAATCAGAACGAACGAAGTCGCACTAAACCCGGGTGCCAAACAGGGACGTTATTTCGTGCATGTTCCTTAAATTCCCGACACAAATAAACTATTTAGTGATTCCTATGCTGGACGATAACCCCGAATAAGAACGGCCGCTGCACGAAAACACCACCGTTTTCACTGACGCAGAGGCCAATAGAACCGGGGTTAGTCGTAGCGGTTCCTTAAACAAAAAAGGGGACACATCATGTTGAGTTTTATTTATAACGTCAGCCAACAGTTTGAAAAAGAACACGGATACAGCCCGAATACTCTGTATATGAATTATGCCCACCTTGAATGCCTGAAACAGCAGCTGGACAATCCCAATGACTTCGACGCCGTCACCTCCTTGCTAGGCATGGAACTGGTGATTTCGCAAGACGCTGTCCATCCGTCGGTAGCCTGGTTCTCCGAGCCCTGGAAACAGGCCGTTAACTCCTGGCAATATGGCCTCTGTTTTTTTTATGGCCGTCTTATCACGTTTATTTTTGAAACTTGGCCCGTTTTAGGGCATTATGCCGCGTGGATTTGACGTACCCCGGCATCGGCTCCCTAATCCATCGACTCAATTCGTAAGATCATCAACGTAAAATCATTAAGAGCACTGCAACAAAAATGGCAAAAGAAGAAAGCATTGAAATGGAAGGCACGGTAACGGAGACCTTACCCAATACCATGTTCCGCGTGGA
>QIGJ01000294.1 GCA_003229995.1 Gammaproteobacteria bacterium
AAAGCCAGCGAGCTGGCGCGTGCCACAGCGAGTTGGCGTTATCAACACCGAAAAAGGGTGTTACGGCTGGGTTATCGTTTTGAGCGCGAAAAACTGCGACAAGTGGATGTGGCCGGTATCTGGCCCATCAGCCAGCGTTGGCGTGTTGTGGGTCGCTGGTTGCGATCTACCCGAGACCACGTCACATTGGAAACTCTCAAGGGTCTTGAGTACGAAAGCTGCTGCTGGTCGATGCGCATCGTACAACGCAGCTACCGGGTGAATGCGGCGGATGAAGATTTGAGTGATTCCATTTGGTTTCAGCTGGAATTAAAAGGCCTGACGAGTTTAGGCCGTAAGGTCGAAAGTTTGCTGGCGCGTGATATCCTGTCGCCCTGAAAATAAGTCCGGCAGGTTGGGATTCATAAAAAATATTCACCCCAACCTGCTCGATGATTACTGAACATCCATAACGCTGGTCATGAAGAGTGGAGTAAAGTATCGAAAATCTATGAAATTGCGGACTTGATAATTAAACATCTGAGTAAAAAGCCCTAATAAATTAGCGACAACGAATAAATCAAAAAGAGAAAACAGGTATGAATGGCGCAACGAAAAAACTGTGCTGGATAGCACTGGCAGGCAGCTTGCTAACGGTATCGGTAGTTCAGGCAAAGCTGGCGGTGGAAAACCCGCTGGATCGCATTGTCGCAGTGGTTAACGACGAAGTGATTACCGCATTGGAATTGAAGGCAGAAATGGGGCTGATCAAAAAACAGCTGAGCCAGCAGAATACACGATTACCCAGTGACGCTGTGTTGGAAAAACAGCTGCTGGATCGTATGATTCTGAGTCGTATTCAATTGCAAATGGCCAAGCGCGCCAGCATTCGGGTGGATGACGATATGCTCAATCGCACACTGGAAAACATCGCTGCACAAAATCGTATGAGCCTGTCGCAGTTTCGCACCGCCCTGCAAAGTGAAGGCATCAACTTTGGAAGCTTCCGTGAAAACATGCGTAATGAAATTACGGTTAACCGTTTGCAACAACGCCAGGTGCGTAGCCGCATCGTGGTTACCCAACAGGAAATAGACAATTTTGTTAATAATCAGAAATTACGCGGCGGTAAAGACAAAGAATATCATCTAGGACACATTTTGATATCGGTGCCCGAAGCCGCCAGCGCACAGGAAATAAAAACCGCACGCGCCAAAGCAGAAAAAATGGTGCAGGATCTGCGTGCCGATGCCGATTTTACACAAACCGCAATTTCACTGTCCGATGGTCAACAGGCACTGGAAGGAGGTGATCTTGGCTGGCGTCGCGCCGATGCCTTACCCAGCCTGTTTGCAGATTGGGTGTTACAACAGGATGTGAATGATGTCAGTGAAGCTCTGCGCAGTCCCAGTGGTTTTCATATTATCAAAATGCTTGGCATCCGTGATAATGAGCCACAGCATATGGTCACCCAGACACATGCCCGGCATATTCTGATTAAACCTTTTGATGAAGCCGACAGTAATGATGCGCGCACCAGGCTGGAAAAAATTCGTGAACGTATTATTGCTGGTGAAGATTTTACCGTGTTGGCCAAAGCGCATTCTGATGACCCGGGCTCGGGGGCCGAAGGTGGCGAGTTGGGCTGGGTCAGTCCCGGCGAAATGGTGCCGAGTTTTGAACAAGGTATGAGTGCGCTAGCGATTGATGAACTGAGTGAGGCAGTACGCAGCCGTTTTGGTTGGCACTTGATTCAGGTACTGGAACGTCGCAATCAGGATATTACAGAACAGGTACAAAACAAAAATGCCAGTGATGCCATTCGTGAGCGCAAACTGGACCCTGCCATGCAAGCCTGGATTCGGCGTATTCGTGACGAGGCCTTTGTTCAAAACCGGCTTTGATGATTGATGATATTTTTATGACAGAATCAATTCATTGTCTGGCCATTACTGCAGGAGAACCGGCAGGTATAGGCCCAGACCTTTGCGTGCAAATGGCACAGCAAAATCATTCCTGCGAAATGGTTGTGATTGCAGATGCAAAACTGCTGGCAGCGCGTGCGCAACAGCTTGATCTGTCGCTGGAGATTATTCCGTTTCAAGAAAATACTTCCCGTATAAAAAGACCCCATCGTGCGGGCGTATTGCCAGTGCTGGATGTTCCGCTGGCCGATAGTGTGCAACCCGGTCAACTGAATAAAAAAAACGCAATAGCGGTTTTAAAAACCATTGATACCGCCATTAATGGTTGTAAACAAGGTATATTTGATGCCCTGGTCACCGGCCCGGTACACAAAGGCATTATTAATGAAGCCGGTATCGCCTTTACCGGACACACGGAATATCTTGCACAGCAAACGGGTGGTTACCCGGTGATGATGTTAGCCACCGAAGGTCTGCGAGTTGCGCTGGTTACCACCCACCTTCCCCTGAAAGAGGTATCAGCAGCGATCACACATGAAAGTCTTTCACAAGTCATTGCTATTTTATTGCAAGACTTACACTTAAAGTTAGGCATTAACAAACCCCGTATTCTGGTTTGTGGCCTGAACCCCCATGCGGGTGAAGAGGGTCACCTGGGTTCAGAAGAAATAAAAATTATCATACCCGTGTTACAACATTTTCGTGATCGTGGTTTTAATGTACAAGGCCCATTGTCCGCAGATACCCTGTTTACTGCCGACACATTAAAACAGACCGATGCTGTGTTGGCGATGTATCATGATCAGGGATTACCGGTATTGAAACACATAGGCTTTGGTAAAGCAGTAAACATCACTTTAGGTTTACCGATCATTCGCACTTCGGTGGACCATGGCACTGCACTGACATTGGCAGGCACAGGTCAGGCCAGAGCCGACAGCTTGTCATATGCGATGTCAGTGGCGAATGAAATGGTTCGACACATGAAAATACAGCAGGCACAATCTGTCGCATGAGTACAGGTATCACATCCACACCAAACCACCGTGCCCGTAAACGCTTTGGCCAAAATTTTCTGACAGACCCGTATGTCGTGGCAGGTATTGTTGCCGCCATCAGCCCGCAACGGGATGATCATCTCGTGGAGATCGGCCCCGGACTGGGTGTGTTAACAGAATCTCTGTTGCCCTGTGTGAATGCCATGGATGCGATTGAACTGGATCGGGATATTATTCCCAAACTGGAAGAACACTGTCGTGGCCAGGGTCAATTGCATATTCATCAAGCTGATGCGTTGAAGTTTGATTTTGCAGTCCTCGCGGAAGATGGTCGTCCGTTACGCATTGTCGGTAACCTGCCCTACAACATCTCCACACCACTAATGTTTCATTTACTGTCCATGCATGAACGGATTCAAGACATGCACTTTATGTTACAAAAAGAAGTGGTGGATAGACTGGCTGCCACACCGGGTGGCAAAGACTACGGTCG
>QIGJ01000199.1 GCA_003229995.1 Gammaproteobacteria bacterium
GCTCATGCACCACATGGCGGCCGGTTTCCTCGATGCTTTCTTTCATCACCTCGCGGCTGTTATTGACATTACTCAACCCCGAGGCCAGCACCCGTCCCAGTGGGGAACTGTGGCGTACCGTGCTGAGCTGCTCGCCGGAAAGATTTCCTTTGGATTGCAGGTGCCAGATTTGCGCCACCAGATGCTTGGGAATAATGCGCTTGCGCTGTAACGACCATAAGCGTTCGCCGATGATGGCCAAAGCCACAATGGAACACAGAATGATGGGAACCATCAACCAGCCGCCGGATTTTACGATTTCAAACACGAATATTTGTCCTCTGGTGTCAATTGCTGTCGTTTTGGCAGCAAAAAGTGAAACGACGTTGCAAACAGGGCGCTACTGTAGCAGAGACCTTATTTTTCGGAAATTTTTTTCGGATTTTTTTTCGGATTTTTTTTGAGAAAATACATCGCGTTGTATTTGAATGTGAATTAAGGGCTAAATCATACTATTTTCATGCGTATGTTGGCTGGGTCTGAATAAAGGCGCGAAGACACAGAGAGCGCAAAGGGTTAGAGGGTAACGAGCAAAAAAGATAAAAAAATCTCAACTGCTGTGGATCTTTGCGTTCTCCGCGCCTTTGCGTTAGATTTTATGGGGCTGTGATTCGTGGTCAAGAACGAGAAACAGCCTATTCCACCGAAGGTAAACCTAATGTTGTTATTCGGTTAAATATTTTTAGCACTTATATTCACATTTGACCCAACTATTTATTTTACATGCCAATAGCGTGCAGCTTGCTGACGATGGGTGATCACTGTATCCAGCCCGGCTTTACGACTGCCTAATTGGCCGTATCAAACAAGCGCACCTGCTGATCCATATAACGTTGTACGATGCGTGCCTTGGGAAAACCATAACGATTACGGTAACCTACGGGAAACAACGCGACCGTGGGTGATACCATCGCCAAAAATGCCGGGGTGGACGAGGTACGGCTGCCGTGGTGCGGTGCCACCAATACATCACTGGCCAGTTTGTTACCAAATGCTCGCACCAGTTCATCTTCTGCGGCCTGCTCGATATCTCCGGTGAGCAACACGCTATGCTCACCCGCCTGCACCCGCAACACACAAGAACGATTGTTACTCGCGCGCGCACCCACATGCATATCTTCACCCGGACTCAACATCGCAAACGTTACCCCATCCCATTGCCAACGTTGTCCGACTTGACACAGTTCGGCGCCATCAATGCGCTGCGGCACACTGCTGAGTATCTGCCGCACCGGTATGCTTGCCCGCAAACCCGTCACGCCACCCATATGATCATTATCACCGTGGCTCACCACCAACGTGTCGATATACTGCCGTCCTTGCGCACGCAGGTACGGTGCAACCACGGCCTCTCCCGTGTTAAAACCACTGGAAAATCGTGGCCCCGTATCAAACACCAGTACATGATTTTGTGTCTGCACCACCGCCGCCAGTCCCTGCCCCACATCCAGCAGGGCAAAACGCACCTGTCCCTGCGGAATGTCTGTTGGAGATATAAACAACAACGGCAGTAATCCGACCAGTCCTACCCACCGCGCCGGTATGCCATGCGGTGCCAGCAACCAGAGAATGCCAATAACCGCCACTGGCATGGCCCACAGCGGCGGAGCCATCTGCTGCCATGCTGCCAATTTCCAGTGTGCGAGCCCGTCCAGCCACCACCACAACACATCCAGACTCAATGTTGACAGGCTTAACAACCATCCGCCCAGCGTAGTGGAAAAGCCCAGGCAAATACTGCCCAGCAATGTCAGAGGCACAGTCACCAGACTGACCCATGGTACCGCCAGCAGGTTGGCCAGCGGTGCAATCACGGAAGCCTGCTGAAATAACAGCAACAGTGCAGGAAACAGACCGACCGCTACCAGCCATTGCACCCGACCCCAGCGCCACCAGTATGAATTCATTGCCAACCGGCCGAACATGCCGTACACAATCACCGCCACTGCGCCAAACGATAACCAGAAACCGGCGGACATGACGGCCAATGGGTCAATCATCAATACCAGCAACAAGGCCAGCGCCAGCAAATTTGAAGGTCGTGTGTGACGCTGCACAATCATCGCCACCATCACCACAGCCACCATCACCAATGCCCGTTGCGTGGGCACGGAAAAACCGGCCAGCATGGCGTACACGGCAGCGGCCAGCAAAGCGGCCACAGCGCCCGCTTTGGCAGCAGGCCAGTGGATCACCGCACGGGCCGAGAAACGCCACAGCCCGTGCATCAGAAAAAAAGCAAAACCGGCCACCAGCCCTACGTGCAGACCGGAAATGGCCACCAGATGATTGGTGCCGGTGCGAGTCAGCACATCCCACTGCGGCTGACTGATTTGCTGACGGTCTCCAATGGCCAGGGCCAGTACAATGCCGCGCAGCGGGTGATCATCAAGGCTTGCAAGAATACGGGTACGTAACGTTTCCCGCAGTTGGTCCACCCAGTACGCATTGCCCGCCGGAGCCAGACGTTGATTCACCGGCGTCGCGGCATTTGCTATCGAATTTTTTGCGACAGAACGCACATAACCTTTGGCACGAATACCCTGCCGGAATAACCAAGCTTCATAATCAAATCCTCCAGGGTTGGAAAACCCCTGCGGGCGTTTCAGGCGCACTTGCAGCCGCCAGCGTTCTCCCACACGCACGGGCGGTATTTCGTGACCTTTGCGAGAGTACCAGCCCAATAACAGTTTTCCCGGTACGGCCTGGGCTTCGCCCTGCCAGTGTAGGCTTTGCGGAACAAACTGGAAACGCAACCGACGCCCTTGTTGCTCTGGCAATGAGGCGATATAACCCTCCACCACCACGTTCTGCCCTTCCAGTTCCGTTGACAGTGCTCCGGCCAATAATTGATGGGCAATAATGCTGGCCATGAAGAAACCCATACCGGTGCCGATCAATAAACCCATGACAACCGGCCAGGGACGCCCCCGAAAAAACCATGCCAGCACGATCACAGTCATTAGCAATGTGAGCAATAAGCCCAGCAGAAAAGCCCGGCCCGGCAACACCGCTAATGACTGCAAACCTGCGGTACCCATCAAAAATCCCAGCGCTATCCTGCGCATTGTTAACATCCCTGTCGTTATGCTTCGCTCATACTTCGATGACCTTTTTTGTCGCTATACCCGTCGCGTTTGGGATTTAGGTTTAAATGTGCGTCATATTTATTTCGTGGCCAGGCAAAATGACGCGGAATAGTCGTTCTATTGCAAAACATTTTAACGCCGCCACGGAATCAATAGGGCGTGCAGTTAGGCCAAAATCTCAATCGCTACGGGTATATCAGGACAATCCTTTTCCCGATGCCTGAAATTGTGGATAATGGTCAGTTGTGCCACCCGATAAAAACAGCCCAATAAAAACAAACAACTCACATGCCAAAACGATTCATCAAACGCTTTATGCCGAATCAACAAAAGATTCGCGACCATAAACATTTGCGCTTTCTTGGCGCTCTGCTGCACGACCCCAATATCTTCCACCTGAACCGGCGCTCAGTCTCCGGCGCATTCAGTGTCGGTCTGTTTATGGCCTTTGTGCCAGTACCACTGCAAATGGTATTTGCCGCCATTGGGGCCATCGTACTGCGAGTGAACCTGCCCATTTCCGTGACACTGGTATGGATCACTAACCCGCTAACCATCCCTCCTATCTATTATTTTACCTACAAAGTAGGCACCTGGATTTTGCAAACACCCGTGCGCGACATCCAGTTTGAATTATCGACTCACTGGCTAATGGGGGAGCTGGGCCTGATTTGGCAACCACTGTTGTTAGGCTGCCTTGTCACTAGCACTATTCTTGCCCTGCTGGGCAATTTATCAATCCGCCTGTTTTGGCGTCTGTATGTCAACCAAAACTGGCGCAAGCGCCGACAGGATCGTGCAGAAAAAAAAAGGCAAAGAAAGGCAAAAAACACTACCGATTAACTATTCAGTTTTCTTCAAATTCACCGTTCGTCAAACGCAACACCCGCGACATGCGTTGCGCCAGTTGCAAATCATGTGTTACCAGCACTAGGCTGGTACCCAGTTCATCGTTAAGTGCTAACATCAAAT
>QIGJ01000196.1 GCA_003229995.1 Gammaproteobacteria bacterium
CAACCGCCCAGCGAAGGAGTTAAGTAATACCGTGGTCACACTGGCGACCATTGCGATCATGGCGATCACGGGATGTACCAGCCCGGTGATTGCCGCCGGCACCGCCGATCAGACCGCCGAAGGCACCGAACTCCATGAGTACGTGCTGGTTCAGGATGCCGCGTTTATCCCTCCTATTTACTCAAGTTTATTCGTTGACCGGACGATAGCGGTTACAAGGTACAAACCCTGCCTCATTACTCATTTTTGTTGACCCTCCCGGGAGGTAATTTGAAATGCTTGATCAAGAAATTATAAATCCTGCTGATGCTGATGAAGAACTTGACGCATCCGAGATGGGCTGCCCGAAACCGGTCATATATACAAGAAAGGCACTGGACAAGATGTCGAGCGGGAAGATTCTGCACGTGATTACCAGCGACTCATGCTCAGTCAAAAACTTTCAAGTCTTCAGTAAGCAAACCGGGAATGAAATACTGGACTCCTACCGCAAAGACGGGAAGTTTCACTACTTCCTTCGCAAGAAATAAGGCATAACCGAGGTTTGGCACACGGGTTCGCTAAAACCGGGTATCGGATGACAAAACCGTCGGGCCAAAGAGAACAGGCAAAGGGTCAGGTATGTCTATCTCTAAAACACCATCACATGCTCACTGTTTTTCACCCAGTTCGCCAGCGCCTTCATGGATCCGCGCTCAATTCCCGACAGCATAGCCGACTCGTCAATCGAGCAATCATTCAACGCCATACCGCAGGCGCGCACTTCCAGCCCACATTCAATAAGCTCGCTGAGTAACGCTTCAAGATTGACTGCACCCTCCGGTACCTTGTGGCTGTGCCGGCCGACTTCAACCCCGTCATCCAGCAGGTGTACGCGGACGACCATATCCTCTGCAAGTGCAGCACCGGCAAACCTCAGGGCATGCCAGGCTTTGTTGTTTTCCTTGTATGGCGAATTTTGAATTACGATAGTAACGGTTGTCATGGGAAGCATGTACTCCTCTGTGTAGTTTGTAAGATGAACGACAAAGGACAAATATCGGAGAGATTTGCCGTGCACATTGTGCTTATTTCACAGTATGTGATTGCAGAAAGCTGAGTATCCCCTCGGTAGCTGCTTGATCCGGCAACTGCTTCCCCATGGCAGTCATATTCGTACGCATGCGCTCGATCACCGCAGGCCATTCAATACGTGTATGCTGCGCAGGATCAGGCAGCGCATGACATTGGGCACAGGTTTTCTGAAAGGCCAGACCTCCCGGTGTATCCGCCCCGGCAAGTTTGCTCATATCAACTGTTCGCTGTCCGTTTTTTTCCAGATAAGCCCTCAGAATATCAAGCTCATTATCATCCGGTGCTTCAATATGCATCATCATGCGCCCACCACTCATCATCTGCATGCGTCGGTTCATACGGGCAATTACATCGGGCCACTCACTTGCAGTATGCATACCGGGTCCGGGCACACCATGACACTGGGAACAATATTGACCAAGCAACCTGGCCCCTTCAGAGCCTGGTTCGGGCAGCTGTGCCGGATTGATTCCCTGGGGCATCCGGTTTGCCATCATGCAGCCTCTGCCCCCCATCATGCCTACCGTGTTTTGTTGTGCCATACCACGCACTGCAAACTGACCACCTATACCAATAATCAATAATGTGAAAGCCTTCGTCAGTAGTCGTCTGTTACGTTTCATAGCTCAACCCCATTCCCCGGCCATGATCACCATTTATCATCGTTCTTGCCTCGATTCCATTTGTTACAAAAGGCAGACACAAGCGCATTTGCAGCGCGTTCAATGTCCATTTCTGTCGTTGGCACACCGATAGAAAGCCGTACAGCTCCCCGCGCCTGCTGTGGTGAAACACCCATAGCGCCAAGTACACCGCTAACGTCATCACCTTCCTCGTGGCAGGCGGAACCCACGGAAGCCGCGACATCACTGGTAGTCTGTTCCAGGAGTTCCCGTCCACTGACACCCGGGAAAGAGACATTCAGGGTATTGGGCAGACACGCATCAAAATGCCCATTTATTCTCAGGCCGGGAATATCCTGCTGGAGATGTTCGTAGAGCATATCCCGCAATACGCGAAGTGCCACACCCTCAAAACCATCTGCCGCGTGGACAAGACGAGCCGCTTCCCCTATACCGACGATAGCCGGTACATTTTCAGTACCGGGACGCAGACCTTGTTCGTGCCCGGCACCTGCTATCAGCGCCTCGATTGGGGTGTCTTTGCGCACATACAAGGCCCCCACTCCTTTGGTGGCATAAAACTTGTGCCCTGCCATAGTCAACAGATCGACACCAAGTCGATCGACCAGAACCGGAATCTTCCCTACCGATTGTGCCGCATCGGTATGCAGCACAATCCCTTTGGGGCGGGTAATGGCTGAAATAGCGGATATTGGCTGAATGGTGCCGACTTCATTGTTGGCGTGCATAATTGAGACCAGTACGGTATCCGACCGCAGCGCATCTGCCACTGATTCCGGGCTGACCATACCGAATTCATTCACTGGCAACACAGTGACATCCCATCCTTGTTGCTCCAGCAAGCTAAAGGGCGCTGCAACTGAAGGGTGTTCAATTGCACTGGTGATTATGTGGCGACCGCGATTACGCAATGCCGTCGCCGCGCCACGAATAGCCAGATTATTGGCTTCGGTGGCGCAGCCGGTGAATATGATTTCTTCGTGCCGCGCACCGATCAGCAGCGCAACCTGTTCACGTGCTTTTTCCACGGCATCGTGGGCACGGCGCCCATAAATATGGCTGGAGGAGGGATTGCCAAACAGGTGCCGGCCAAGACACGTCTCGATAGCAGCCGCCACTTGGGAATCGACCGGCGTGGTGGCATTGTAATCGAGATAGACGGGCATGTTCATGACGCAGCCGGCCCAATGATTACAGGCATCCCGTTCCACGTGTCTATACAAGATATTTCCAGTTTTGAAAGGCTACCCATCGCTGGCCATCCTGCAGTGTTGCTTCCACATTGTCGTGACTGTCTCAATTAAAAAGGACGCTCTTGAATAAAATATAACTGGCCACCAGCAGCATTCCGCTGATCAGGCCCGCGACAATGATTGAAATGGACATTAAATGCCTCCACGGCCAGCAAGAAACGGTAATGGCGAGCAACCCTACTATTCAACTGCTCTATTGAATAACAGAATATCATCATGTCACCGAAGGTCAAGATAATTTTAGATTTGGAGCAATGACAGGCGGGCAAACCTGCCGGGGCACCCGCAAGAAGTGTGGAACAGATGCACGGACAGACCTCCATCAAGGTAACGAGAACGTAACTTATGTGATGCATATTTCATGCGCCTAACCCGCAGGTTGTTTGCCCTGCAGGTGGTACGTTCCCATTAAACTTACGAGGAGATCAGGTATGCTGGAATTATCCAGATTAAAAATGGTTGCTGGTTTGATTATTGCCGCCAGTGTGTTTCCGTCATGCGCGCAGAGTGCGTCTGAAGATCATGGCCGGGA
>QIGJ01000149.1 GCA_003229995.1 Gammaproteobacteria bacterium
CACCGTCTGGTTGGGTGAAAATCCGCTCAGCGACAAATCATGAGTGAGATTCAGGCTGCCATTGTTAATCACGGAACCATAGGTAATGTCGGTTCCGTACGCGATGCTGGCGGTTGCCGGTTCATCGGTGATCCATCTGATGGTCGCAGCCGACGTCGTGGTCTGTTCCTGAATATTGCTGGTCATCGGGGGCGTCAAATCTGCGACGGGTGTCACGGTCAGGCCTGACGTGCTGCTGATGTTGCCACTGGCATCGGTGACCGTTATCTGGAAGTGGTACAACACGTTAGTCGTTAACCCGGATAATGTGGCGCTGTGCGTGGTCATCATGACAGCATTGTCGATCGAGCCTATTTCGTAGGATGCCGTCAATCCGTAGGCCAATGCACTGCTGATGGCTTCATCGGTGTCCCAGGTAATGATCGCTTCGTTAGCACTGACCGCGACCTGCACATTGCTGATGACCGGTATGGTTGTATCTACCGGTATATCCTTGTCGATCCAGTAGTAGTCAACCAGTGCGGTATAAGCGGGGGCATTGGTGCCAGAGTTACCGGCAAACAGGCTTGTCGAAGCCACTGACAGGGCATACGAAAAACTGACTGCGGTTTGCCAATTGGTGCCATCATATGAGTACTGCTGAGTCCATTGGTCGCCTATACGTCTAACGCGCATGTACAGCGGAACCCCCGAGGTAATCACCTCGTTGATCCGTATAGTGGGGGTACCATTTTGGAATGATGTCGCAAACACCCGAAGATTTGAGCCATCACTATAGAAATCAAAGCGGATAAAGTTGTTGCTGTCCTGTTCTATTAACAACCCTTGAATCTGATACTGCTGAGTAGGAGCCGAATCGAACTTGACCTCCGCAAAAAAGTCTTCATCTGGCAGTACATGAGTGATTCGTGCGGTGTTGTTGCCATTGGTCCAGACATCATGCGCGACGCCCCCTGCCACGGATAACGCCAGCTGGCCGCTACCCACGGTGACAGAAGAATCACCCATGGGGTCAACAAACGTCCACTGACCCGCATTGAGCACAGTACTGTCAAAATCATCTGACAAGCTCCCCTGCATTGGCGGATCGTTGCTCTCGGTGACAAATGACCGGTTCTCGGTGGTCGTGATGTTACCGTCCGCATCCTCGACGGTGATTTCATAATGCACGGTCTGGCCTGGCGATAGCCCGGTGAGGGTCATGCTGTGATTAGTGTTAAACGCGGGATCGCTTATCGTTGAACCGTAAGCAGTATCTGCTCCGTATTGCAGGGTTGCTGTGGCAGGCTCGTCTGTCGTCCAGGTGATGGTCGCGTCGGTGGTGCCCGCTTGTTCAACAATATTTCCAATAATGGGACCTACGGTGCTCAGCGGCATGATGGAGACGTTGCCAAACTCAACATCGGCATGATGTGCCACCAACATCAGGGAACCCGTCTGCGGTGTGGTCGAATCACCAGAAGGCCTTGTCAAATGCCAACCTATTGGTTCCTCCCGATCAGCTTCCCACCATTTCAGACGATAGGTGCTGCTCTGATTGCCAGCAGTCGTTACCCTCATCTTCATCATGTACGACAGACCAAACTGTAGCTGCTGTGAAGTATCTGTTTGCAAAACGCCACCCTGGCTTCCCAACAATTCCAGCCTTTCAGTGGTTTCATTCCGCCATCGGTACCACCCTAAAGCACCAATCGGCCGCCAACCAATCTTGGGTTGTGTTTGTACTACATTGATATCGTTATGCCCCACCCACCCCATCAGCAAACCCACTCCTGGACCATTGCTCGGAGAAGCGTAACCAGCCGGATCAATAGAATACACTGTGAACGGAACGGCAATTTCGTAATTCGTCCAACTTATCTCGCCAATAGCAATCAGGCGATCATATCCCGTCTCTATGGTTCGCACACCCGTTGATGCAAGGGACCAGTTTCCATCAACGATTTGCGCAACATTCTGAACACTTCCAACACTGGCCCAGTCGATCGAATATGTGGTCGGCCAGACACTGCCATCATAATAAT
The DNA here is from genome assembly GCA_003229995.1 of Gammaproteobacteria bacterium. Lineage (GTDB taxonomy): Bacteria > Pseudomonadota > Gammaproteobacteria > SZUA-152 > SZUA-152 > SZUA-152. Next base: position 2,025 of record QIGJ01000149.1, read on the forward strand.
TCACGGTAACCGTTTCTGCCGTAAAATAGTCCAAATTGTCCACTGCCGTAATGACCAGGGTGTTGGTGCCCACCAGCAAAGTGCTTCTATCGATCTCAACATTAAAATCACCGCTGTTGGCCAAACGAGTGTCATTTGCTCCAATGCTCAGCGCGGTTGACGGACCACCATTGAGGGAATAACTGAGAGAAGTCACACCATCCGAATCAGACACGTTGCCCAGCACATTTACCCATCTTTGCGGAGATCCTATGACACCAAATTCCTGGGTTGTCCCGTACCAGAGATCAATCAAAGGAGGTGTCCCGTTCCCAATGGCGCTCGTCTGCACAACGATGTTCTGTGACAGCCCAATATTTCCACTGACATCCTCGGTCGAAATCTGGAAATTGTAAACCGTATCCGGCATAAGCCCGGTCACCAGCACCTCATGTTCGGTTCTCGGAGACATGCCGCTGGACATCGAACCCAGCTCATACGAGAGAGTTTCCCCGTAGTTCGCCTGCGCAGTTGCAAGCTCATCTGTTACCCAGGAAACCAGCACTTCACCTGACTGGATGGATGTCTGAATATTACTCACAACCGGGGCAACATCATCCACTGGCACATTGGCGTCTTCAGGAGAAACCGGAGAAGCCGTGTTAAAGAAATAATCAATGATCGCGATATGCTGAGGTGCTGAACTACCCGCATTTCCTGCAAAAACACCCGCAGTCCCTACAGCCAGGGTATGCGTAAAACTGACTGCCTGAATCCAGGTTACACCATCCACCGAGTACCACTGGGTCCACTGATCTCCGACCCGTGTCACCCGTAAAAACATAGGGCTTCCAATGATAATTACCGTATTCACTTTCACGCTCACCGAGCCGTTACTGAAAGCTGCCGCAAAAATACGGGTATCCGTGCCGTTATTGGTAAAATCGAAACGCAAAAAATTACTGGCATCCTGCTCAACCAGTATGCCCTGCAGTTGGTACTGCTGGCTCAAAGGAGATTCAAACTTGGCTTCTATCTCAAAATCGGTATTCGCCACCGCCTGCACCACCCGTGGTGCCATATTTCCAGAAACCCATACATCATGTGGAGTTCCTGCGGGGACATTTATTTGTAAGGTGTATCCGTCAACGGATATGGAACTGTCACCCACCGGATCTACTACACTCCAAAGGTTCGAATCGAGGGACAGAGCATTGAAATCATCGGAAGTCAGCGCGTAGGCTGTCGATGAAAACCAGGGCAAAAGCACCATCAGTGCTAGAATGCCAGGAAGACGAATACAAAAATTGCGCATGCTGTCACACCTATTGTCATTTACATCATTTCTTCGCTTTGACCACAACCAGCTCAAAACGCCGACATACCTGATTAAGGTAAGGCAAAAAACATGCCAAATTAGTATTTATTTTTTTATTACAGTGTGTTGCATATATTTTGAGATAACGGTGTCATCATTTTTTGTATGATATGTAAACAATTTCGACACCCACAAATATGCACCGTAAAACCCTCTCTTGGCAACGCCCCTGCT
>QIGJ01000117.1 GCA_003229995.1 Gammaproteobacteria bacterium
ATCACTCAGCAACTGGGAGCCTCGCGTTTTAACCTTGCAGAATTGGATCAGACAGTGCTGCGTTTGCGGGAGCAGCTGCGCAAATTTGAAATTGAAACCGAAACACAAATCATGTACCGGCATGAAACCACCGTTGCGGATACGGAAGATTTTGACCCGCTGGAAATGGACCGTTTTTCCACCATGCAACAGCTTTCCCGGGGTATGGTGGAAAGTCTTGGGGATTTAACCAGTATTCAGGCATTGTTGGACAATTTGTCCGGTGAAACCGATGTGTTGTTGCTGCAACAACAACGTGTCACCAGTGAATTGCAAGAAGGTTTGATGCGTACCCGCATGATTTCTTTCTCCAGTGTGTTGCCACGTTTGCGTCGTATCATGCGCCAGACATGTAAAGAGATTGGTAAAGATGCAGACTTGCAGGTGACAGGTGATGAAGGTGAGATTGATCGCACTCAGCTCAATCGTATTGTACCTGCACTGGAGCATATTCTGCGCAACGCCATCGGTCACGGCCTGGAAATGCCGGATGACCGTGCCAAAGCAGGCAAACCGACCAAAGGTAATGTGCGTATTGCCTTTACACATGAGGGTTCCGAAGTTGTGTTGGTCATTTCGGATGATGGTGCTGGCATTAATCTTGAAGCATTGCGCAAAAAAGCGATTGAAAAAGGCCGTATGCTGGCCGATGCCAATTTAAGCGATTCTGAAATCATGAAGTTCATTCTCGAACCCGGTTTCAGTACCGCCGAAGAAGTTACCCAGGTTTCCGGTCGTGGTGTTGGTCTGGACGTAGTCAATACCGAAGTCAAACAGTTGGGTGGCACGTTGCATATTGATTCCGAAGCGGGCAAGAACACGACGTTTACCTTGCGCCTGCCGCTTACCGTATTGGTCAATCAGGCTTTGATGGTGCAAGTGGCCGATGCAACCTATGCTATTCAATTGCCTAACATTGAACATGTGGTGCGTGTTGGCAATGACGAACTAATGCCATTGATTGCCAATGAAAAGCCGCACTTTGAATATGCCGGACAACGCTACCAGTATCTAAATCTTGGCACGGTATTACAAGGCACAACGCCACAGCTACCCGCAAAACGCCAACGAGTACCGTTAATGTTGATTCGCGTCGCCGAGCATCGTATTGCGCTGCATGTAGACAATCTGCTGGGGCGGCAGGAAATCGTTATTAAATCCGTGGGGCCACAATTGAGCACTGTGGGTGTGTTGTCTGGTGCGACCATTTTGCCTGATGGACAGGTCGCATTGATTCTTGATATCGGTAATCTGGTACGTTCCGCCCTGGCACAACAACATGGCCAGGCTGTGCCGTTAATGCCAAGTATCGAAGAAGCGGCAGCAGCAGAAAAACAGATGCCGACAGTGATGATTGTCGATGATTCCATTACCGTACGCAAAGTTACCGAGCGTTTATTGAAACGCTATGACTACAATATTATTACCGCCAAAGACGGTGTTGATGCGCTCACGGTGATGCTTGAGCAAACTCCCGATATCATGTTGCTGGATGTTGAAATGCCACGCATGGATGGTTATGAACTCGCCACCACCATGCGTAACGATGAGCGCCTGAAAACAATACCCATAATCATGATCACCTCTCGTACTGGTGATAAGCATCGTCAGCGCGCCTTTAATATCGGTGTTAACCAATATATGGGCAAGCCCTATCAAGAGCAGGAACTCATCGAAAATATTCGTCTTCTTATCGACGTTAAGCAGCAGTAAGGTGCCTTGTTTCAATGTCTGATACCATGAATCATTCAGCCACCCGAGTTGCGATTCTTGCTACCTCGGAAAAAACACAACAACGGCTTGCATCATTGCTGAAAGATGCAGGCTTGAATGTTGTCGCGCATGAATTGCCCAGCGATGGTTTTTTGGCTCAATTGGAAAATGCGTCACCGGACGTATTATTGGTCGATTTGAGTGAAGAAAATGGTGCCGAAACCGATGTGATAGACACCCTGCTTGATTACGATGCATTGCCCATTTTTTTTAATGACAGCAGTCCCGCTGGTGGTGGTGCCAATGCACTGTGGGCCAAAAAACTTGCACGTAAATTATCAGATATTGCGACACATCATGAACCTGTGATTGAGGCTGTCGGCAAACCGGACACAACAGAAACGACACTGGATACTTTGCCAGCGCATAAACCGACGGCTATCACTGATGCCATAACGGATGTTAAAGCAGTGAGTATCGAACCAGTCATCGAACCAGTCATCGAAGTATCAACTGCGCCTGACATCGTAGCCATGCCCGTTGAAAAACCCAAAGGCGCGGCTGTCAACATTTGGGTGCTCGGCGCTTCGTTAGGTGGGCCACAAGCGGTACGCCAATTTCTTGCAGCGGTTGAAGAAGATTTACCGGTCGCATTTATTCTGGCTCAGCATATCGGTGCCAATCATATCTCCCTGTTGGCAGAACAACTCAATCGCGTCACATCTTTTGGTGTTTTGGCGGGTCAGGTCGGACATCTGATCCGGCATCATGAAGTTATTCTTACACCAGCTGATAAGGATATAAAAATTACTAAAGATGGTTATCTTTCTCTCGTGCCGACGATGAAAAATGCCATTTATTCCCCCAGTATTGACAATGTTATGGATGCGGTGGCCAGCCACTATGGCAACATGGCGGGGACTATTGTGTTTAGTGGCATGGGTGATGATGGTGCGCGTGGTTGTGAGGCGATGGCACGACATGGTGGTATTGTCTGGGCACAGGATGTCGATAGTTGTGTGATCAGCAGCATGCCAGACCAGGCACGTAAAACCAATACGGTAACTTTTAGTGCCAATCCACAAGCCCTGGCGGAAAAGCTTTACCAGTATTACTGTGATTAGGAATGGAACACAATAACTTATACAAGTTATTGTGTTCCATTTCTTAACCCATTCAAATTTTTTAGCGACCAGAGAATAAGCGCATGACGCAGACAGATGAAAAAAGCAGTGTTATTCGTGCTCAGCTGATTCCGCTTTCGAACATGACGATAGTATTGCCGAATACCTGCATTGCGGAAGTTATCAACCTGGGTGAATTGAATCCGGTAAAAAAAACACCCAGATGGTTTTTGGGCATGATGAATTGGCGTGGTGTGCGTATTCCGGTCATTTCTTTTGAAGCGGCCAATGATATTGCCAGCAATATACCGATGCACAATATACGTCTCACTGTACTCAATGGTATTGGTGATAATGATGAGTTGCCTTTTTACGGTATGGTGTCGCAGGGTATTCCCAAACTTACAAGACTGGATAAATCTACCATCAGCGCGATCACAACACCTGAACAAAAACTTCCGCTGG
>QIGJ01000255.1 GCA_003229995.1 Gammaproteobacteria bacterium
ATTACTGAACACGAAGGACGGATTATCCAGAGTCGTTCTGAAGATTCTATTATTCGTGAAGTGGAAGCCATTCGTGACAGTGTGCCGGGTTTTACTGGTGTGATTTCCGATCTCGGCGGGCCCACCGCCAACATGTACCGGCTGGCTTGCAAAGACCCCGAGATCGAAGCCAATTGTCGGCGTCCGTCCTGCGTACATCCGGGGATTTGTAAAAACCTCGGCACTAATCATCAGCCGTTGATCCGGCTATATCGACGTGCGCGAAAGTTATCAGGGATTAAAAAGGTTTTGATTGCTTCTGGCTTGCGTTATGACCTCGCAGTGGAATCACCAGAGTACGTTAAGGAATTGGTGACGCATCATGTCGGTGGCTATTTAAAGATAGCGCCCGAGCATACTGAGACCGGTCCGTTGTCGAAAATGATGAAACCTGGCATGGGGACTTACGACCGCTTCAAAAGCATGTTCGACAAATACAGCAAGGCTGCGGGTAAGGAACAATATCTTATCCCCTATTTTATTTCTGCTCACCCTGGCACCACAGATGAAGACATGATGAACTTAGCCATCTGGTTGAAGGCTAATAGTTTTCGTGCAGACCAGGTACAGAATTTCCTGCCTTCACCCATGGCTACCGCGACAGCCATGTATCATTCCGGTAAAGACCCATTGTCCAAAGTGGGTTCACGCAGTAATGCAGTGCCAGTCGCAAAGGGTGCCAATGCCCGGCGTTTGCACAAAGCTTTTTTGCGTTATCACGATGCCAATAATTGGCCATTGTTACGCAAGGCATTAAAACGTATGGGACGTGCAGACCTGATTGGCAATGGTAAACGGCATTTGATTCCAGCATGGCAGCCCAAGGGGGTAGGTGAGGGGTCTGGTAGGCAGGGAGCCAGTACGGCGTTCCGTACTCAACATACGGGGTTGCCCAAAAACCCCAAGGTCATCAAAACAAAACCTGTACGTGAAAAACCTTTAAGAAAAAGCCGGTCGAAAAAGCGATAATCGCTTTAGGTGTTTTTTGAGTCAACAACGTCTTGCCGACACGCTTTACAATACACTTTGCCCAAACGCACATGATATTGTACACGCTCGCCCACCTGTATTTCCTGCTGGCAACTATCACAAAGTGTTGCATCATCCATGGTCATTTCATCAAAACCCTCAACCGGTAGCTCTTTGCCAAACATTATTTTTTTCCAGGGTTTATCTTTGACGATATCTTTTCGGTATATTTCTTCTATCGCGCGGAATCGCCTCACCAAATGTTCCGGTACGCCGAAGCGCCTTAGGCTGGACTCCATTAATGTTTCACGATAATCAAGCAGCTCATCAGAAATTACCATCCAGTGATGGGCATTACGTGGGCGTTCACCAAAATAAATATCCTCACCCGTTAGCACCTGACACATAAAGTTATATTGCTTCTCAATCAGGCGTTGTTTAGTGACGCCTTCAAAAAAGGGAGACAGCAATGGGTCATCGTATACGTGGTTATAAAAATCGATCAATACTTTTGACAAAAGGCGACCCTCATCAAGCCCTTTCCAAAGCTCAAGGTCAGGGTCAGGATAGTTACGGATTTCCGCACAGCGAATGCGTTCTGCGGTGTCGGCATCGATATCATTCAGGTTGGTGTCATTAACGCTGGCTAAGTTCCAGAATGGGTCGGCGTGAATGTTCAGTGGGTTAGCACCTACAGCCTGAGTGGCTTGTTGCATGTCTTCCACCATTTTGGGGTGGCCACATAAATAAATTCGCCATCCTTTCAAGTCTGTATGGTCGGCCAGGGCAATATCATTGGCGCGGCCGACCCGATAATTTCCCGGGGTTGCATGACCTGAAACAGACGCAACAGGATGAAAATTATCATGCCGTTCAGACAGCTGCTTCAAAGTGGATTGTAAATATAAACCGTGTGAATGTCGGCTGCCATGATACAGATGAACGGGGCCGGTATGTCCGCTGGAAAGCGCATCACGTACAATGCCCAGTAATGGGGATAAGCCGGTTCCAGTGCCGATTAATAATAATGGCTGGTGTTGCTCACCGGATACATAATAATTGCTGCCGACGGCTCCCTGAAACTCAAGTTCATCATTTTCTGATAGTTCGTCAAATATCCAGTTGCTCATGACACCATTGGACACGCGCTTGACATGGATCTCCAGAAAATAATCTTCCTGCGGTACACTGGATAATGAGTAGCTTCGCATTTTACCTTGTTGGTTGCGGATATTAATAAACTGTCCGGCGTGATAATAAAGTTGTGTGGCGGGCTCCAGTAATAAACGGCATACATCAGGTGCCAATAATTCTTTTTTGTAAACAACTGCCCGGTTAAATAAATCGGCATCCCGTGGCAGGGTAATTTTCATATCGTTTTCGGGTATACACTTGCAGGTTAAAAAATAACCTTTTTCTTTTAAAGTTTCCCGTAATCCGTTCTGGGCTTTTAGCGGTATAAGACCGTTCTCACAGCGCTGTAAACAAACATGACAAATACCATTTCCACAGGAAAAAGGAACAGTTATACTATGGCGCATAAAAACTTGTAAAATGGTTTCACTTTCACGGCACTGGTAGTTTTTCCCCTGGAAGTCAATTTTATGCATGTATTTTTTTTAATCGATATTATTTTTTTCAGAGTGGTTGTGTATTATGGGAATTTTTATATACTTTTCTTTAGGAATATGGGTGTTAGTAGCTCTTTTGGCAAGATCGGCAATATTTTTAAAGCCTTTGCGCAGCACGACTTGCAGTAGAAAATCAGAATTGCAATCATACTCACGACATACTTTTGGCCGTTTTTTCCAGTTGGTGCAGTGGCCATTGTTGCGATCGAAGTGGATGCAGTAGCCTTCTGAATCTTTATCGACAAAACCTTTAGGTGGAGTGTTGCCATTCGCAGGCTCCATTTCATTGGGCTGCAAACGTACCAGTTTTCGACAACAAAAAGTAGCACAGCCCATACGCTGTCCTTCATCACAATTCACAAGTTGTGTTTTTTTACAGTTATCCATTTTTCTCTCCACAGCTTTTTGGGATAACCATTCAATTCATTGATAAAAAATCTTATTGATATGCCTGTATGGTGAATAAAATTCAGGTCATATACCCATGGCGCTTGAGAATTAGGTGTTAATTTAACCAGACAAGCTAGCCTACAAACGTTTTTCTAATTCGTAACACCTAAATCCCAAACGCCATGAGTATATGTTTATATTTTCAGGCCTGACTAAAGAGCTGCTTCGATGGCAGGCATAGATGAACGCGATTTTGTCAGCACCATGCCAAGGTTGGCAGACCTGCGACAGACAAAC
>QIGJ01000335.1 GCA_003229995.1 Gammaproteobacteria bacterium
GTGCTGATCCCGCTTTGTTATTGACCTGGGCCACAAGGCATTGGGAGATGCAAAACGTGCCACGTATCGCATCTCTTTGTGTTGATGCTAAAGGAAAATAAGGAATGGGCACGCTGATAACTTCCCGGTTTAGCGCCCGGATTTAGTCCGTATTGGTTCGTTCTGATTGACGACTGCATGGATACAGGAGGTAGAGCAACGCAGGAGCAGTTGCCGAACAAAAGTGCAGGAATAGTTGTTCTATTTCGAGCTTTTGTGATTGAAGAACGGGCGAAGGCTGCTAAACCGGGAAATTATTGCGTGCCCATTCCTTACCACCCACACCCGGCCCCACTGTTAACGCCGCCGTTAAAGCACCAAAAACAATCGATGAATTAACGAGCAGTGAATGTCGGGATTCGTTTCTGGCAAGATAATTCGCAAGTTCCTGCCGTTTGGTTTTTATCTTTTTTAACAGAATATCTACATCATGTAGTTTTTCGGATATGGCCAAAATCACACCTCTTTAGAATTTTTATGACAACCCCAACACATCTTGCATATCATACAATCCGGCCTTCCGCCCGGCCAGCCATTGCGCAGCACGCACTGCACCGCTGGCAAAGGTCATACGACTGGAAGCTTTGTGGGTAATTTCCACCCGCTCGCCGTCGCCCGCAAATAACACAGTATGGTCACCCACAATATCACCTGCTCGGATGGTTTCAAAACCAATGGTCTTGCGATCACGCTCACCGGTGACACCTTCGCGGCCATACACCGCACACTTTTTCAGGTCACGCCCTAACGCATCGGCGATCACTTCGCCCATGCGCAACGCGGTGCCTGAGGGGGCATCCACTTTATGTCGGTGATGGGCTTCGATGATTTCGATGTCTACCTCATCGCCCAATACTTTGGTGGCGGTCTCCAGTAATTTGAGACAGAGATTGATACCCACGCTCATGTTGGGCGCGAAGACAATGCTGATATCTTGTGCGGCTTCGGTGATTTGTGCTTTTTGTGCTTCGTCAAAGCCGGTGGTACCGATAACCATGGCGCTGCCGCGTTGACGACACACCGCTAAATTGGCTAACGTTACTTCAGGTCGGGTAAAATCAATGAACACGTCGAAGGCATTTGCAGTTGTGATGTCATCCACTACGGCCACATCCAGTGTGCCGATACCCGCCAACTCACCAGCATCCACACCGATGACGGTGCTGCCTGGTCGTTCCAACGCCACACTGACCTGCGCCTTGTCGGCCTGATTAACAGCTTCCAGCAGGGCTTTGCCCATGCGCCCAGCTGCGCCGGTAATTGCGATTTTTGTCATTTTCAGGTTTTACTCCCCCACCCCCTTCCCCAAACCAAAGCGGGAGAGGGAATCATTGATGGCTAACGTTTGCGACGCAATCGTTTACTTTTATCTTTGCCCTTTTTTCTTGTATCTGCCTTTTTTACCAACTGATGTAGGCATACCCCTGTTCCTGCAATTCCATCAGAGCCGATGCTCCTACCTCCACGATTTTGGCAAAGGGCAGCATGTCTTTTTCAATCCACTTTAGCGCTTTCATGGTATTGCCGCAGGCGTAAAATTCCACCCCGTACTGAGCAAGACTGGAAACCCGCTGGCGCGTTTCTTCACTCACCGGGCGGCCCGGATTTTTGGCGAGAATGTGCAGGCCGGGACCAATGCCAACGACGACGATAGAGATGTTATCACCCCATTTACGCAGCATGGCACCCACGGAAAACAAGATGGTTTTTTGCGTGGCTTCATCCGCCGTGTTGAACTGATACACCACTTTGTGATCTGGTGGATCACCCGGGAAGCGTAATACTTCTTCGGCCTGAGTGATGCCACTCAACCCGAAAACCATTATTAGCAATAACCACAATAAATAGCTTTGTGATAAATAATTTCGTGATAAACAGTTTTGGGATAAACAGCTTCGTGCATTTTTCATGGCGCAGTCTCCAAAGCAAAATTGCAAATCAAGTCGTCCAGCTGTCTTCAGAAATAATGAAACCTCATTATCAACAATAACATTAAGTATAACCTATAACTTGATGTCATCTATGAAATTTTTGACGCCATCCAGCCAGGAGTGCTCCTTCGGGCTGTGCTTTTTGGCACCCTGATCATTCATGGTTTCATCAAAATGCTTCAGCAGTTCTTTTTGCTTACTATTGAGGTTTACTGGGGTTTCGATTTGCACCCGACACAGCAGGTCACCTACTGGGCCACCACGTACAGATTTCACACCTTTGCCACGCAGCTTGAACATTTTACCCGTTTGCGTTTCCGCCGGGATCTTCAGTTTAACCCTGCCATCAAGGGTCGGCACTTCCAGCGAACCACCCACAGCTGCTGTCACAAAGCTGATGGGAACTTCGCAATACAAATTGTTTTCGTCGCGAACAAACAACGAATGTTCTTTCACCGCTATTTGCACGTAAAGATCACCACTGGGCGCGCTGCGCTCACCGGCTTCGCCTTCGCCACTGAGACGAATCCGGTCACCATTATCGACACCGGCTGGCACTTTCACCGACAGGGTTTTGTGTTCCTGAGTGCGGCCCTGACCGTGACAATTGCCGCAGGGTTTTTTGATGGTCTGCCCCACGCCCTGGCATTGCGGGCAGGTTTGTTGCAGTGAAAAGAAACCCTGTTGCATGCGTACCTGGCCAACACCACCACAAGTCGTACACTGCTCAGGTTTGGAGCCTTTTTTGGCACCACTGCCACCACAGGTGGCACAGGCCACCGAAGTGGGAACACGAATCTTTACTGTCGTACCACGCACGGCATCTTCCAGATTCAGCTCCAGGTTATAACGCAGATCGGCACCGCGTCGTGCACGCTGCTGACTGCTGCCAGGGCCACCCCCGCCACTGAAAATATCGCCAAACACGTCGCCAAAAATATCACTGAAATTGGCACCGCTGTCAGGATGCCCGCCCCCCATACTGGCATCGACGCCGGCATGTCCAAACTGGTCATAAGCCGCACGTTTTTGTGCGTCGCCCAAAATTTCATAAGCCGCTTTGGCTTCCTTGAATTTTTCCTCCGCTGCCGCATCATCCGGGTTACGATCCGGGTGATGTTTCATCGCCAACCGTTTGAAAGCTTTTTTCAGTTCCGTCTCGCTGGCATTGCGTTGTACGCCCAGCACTTCATAATAATCGCGTTTCGACATCTTTAAATTCAGCCAGTTATAAGGTTAATCAATAAACGACATTAAACCTGGATGCTGCCAATAATCCTGCTGACAGAATCCAGGTTTAATGATGTCCCGAATGCGGAAACGCGACAGAGGGAAAATCCCGCTGCCGCGCCGCTGTTACTTCCGGACACATGTCTCACTGAGCTGTGCCCATAAGTACCTGAACATAATTATTTTAACATTTTCTAATTATTTTAACATTTTCTTGTTTATTTTCCGGCCTTCTGCGTTGCTACTACGGTCACATAGCTCACTATGCTCACCTCGCAGCGCCTTGAAGGCCGAAAAATACCCTGTGAAAATTTTGTTAAAATAATTATGCCCAGGCACTTACCTGTTTACTTTTTATCGTCGTCTTTCACTTCTTCAAATTCGGCATCAACAACATCATCGTTGGCCGTATTGGCTTCAGCACCCGCATCAGCAGCAGCTTCAGGCTGGTCGGTTTTTGCCTGTTGTGCATAGGCACGTTCGGCCATTTTACCTGATGCTTCCACCAGCGTTTTAGTTTTGGCTTCGATGGCGTCTTTGTCATCACTTTTCATGGCCTCTTCCAGCTCGCTGATGGCTTTTTCGATGGCCTCTTTCTCGCCAGCTTCCAGTTTGTCATCCCCTATTTCTTTCATGGATTTCTGGGTGGCGTGGATCATGTTGTCCGCCTGATTACGGGCGCTGACCAGCTCGTGGAAATTGGCATCCTCCGCAGCATGGGCTTCGGCATCCTGCACCATTTTTTGGATATCCCCGTCCGACAGGCCGCTGGAGGCCTTGATCACAATGGACTGTTCCTTGCCGGTGGCCTTGTCTTTGGCCGACACGTTGAGGATGCCGTTGGCATCAATATCAAACGCCACTTCGATCTGTGGCACACCGCGTGCAGCGGGTGGAATATCCGACAAATCAAAACGTCCCAGCGATTTATTGCCGGAAGCCACTTCACGCTCACCCTGCATTACATGCACGGTTACTGCCGTTTGGTTGTCTTCGGCCGTGGAAAACACTTGCTGTGCTTTGGTGGGAATCGTGGTGTTTTTGTCGATGAGTTTGGTCATCACGCCACCCATGGTTTCAATACCTAGACTCAGTGGGGTTACATCCAGCAGTAACACATCTTTCACATCACCACCCAACACACCACCTTGAATCGAGGCACCCACGGCCACAGCTTCATCAGGATTCACATCACGACGTGGCTCTTTGCCAAAAAATGCTTTTACTTTTTCCTGCACCATAGGCATGCGGGTCTGCCCCCCCACAAGGATCACATCATCGATATCCTGCGCCCCCAGGCCTGCATCACTCAGTGCGGTACGGCAAGGGGCGATAGTGCGCTCCACCAGCTCTTCCACCAGCGATTCCAGTTTGGCGCGGGTCAGCTTGATATTCAGGTGTTTGGGACCGCTGGCATCAGCGGTGATGTACGGCAGATTAACATCGGTCTGGCTTGTGGAAGACAGCTCGATCTTGGCTTTTTCCGCACCTTCTTTCAGGCGTTGCAGAGCCAGTGGGTCGTTACGCAGATCCACGCCTTGGTCTTTTTTGAATTCATCCACGAGGTAGTCGATTAAACGCTGATCGAAATCTTCACCACCGAGGAAAGTGTCACCATTGGTGGATAACACTTCCACCTGATGCTCGCCATCGATGTCAGCCAGCTCGATAATCGAGATATCAAACGTACCTCCCCCCAGGTCATAAACAGCGACTTTGCGGTCACCCTCTTTTTTGTCCATGCCGAAGGCCAGCGCCGCCGCCGTGGGCTCGTTGATGATGCGCTTGACATCCAGACCTGCGATTTTGCCTGCATCTTTGGTGGCCTGACGTTGGGAGTCGTTAAAATAAGCCGGTACGGTAATTACCGCTTCGGTCACTTCTTCGCCCAGATAATCCTCGGCGGTCTTTTTCATTTTTTGCAGCACCCGTGCAGAAATCTCCGGAGCGGCCATTTTTTTGCCGTGAGCTTCTACCCAGGCATCGCCGTTGTCGGCTTTGATGATTTTGTACGGTACCAAGTCGATGTCTTTCTGGACTTCATCATCCGTGAAACGACGCCCGATGAGACGCTTTACCGCATACAGAGTGTTGGCGGGGTTAGTCACAGCCTGACGTTTGGCCGGTGCGCCGACGATGACATCGTTATCATCCGTAAAAGCCACCACCGAAGGTGTGGTACGATCACCCTCTGCATTTTCGATGACGCGAGGCTCTCCGCCTTCCATCACCGCAACACACGAGTTTGTGGTTCCCAAGTCAATGCCGATAATTTTTCCCATGGCTCCAGTTCTCCGCTTGTTTCTCTAAGAAAGATCGTTTAAATATTGGGTACATTTCGAATTTGTACACCGAGTACACCGTCAAAATAGCGTTGACGGTGTACTAAATGTGGGCAAAAAACCCTAATTCAAGCCTGTTCATTGATATGGCTGCCGGATTCACTGTCCGACGTTTCGGTGACGGTTTTGGACACCACCACCATGGCCGGACGCAACAGGCGCTCGTTGAGCTGATAGCCTTTTTGCATCACTGCCATGACCGTATTGGGTTTGTGCTCGGCACTTTCCTGCATGGACATGGCCTGATGCTTGTCGGGGTCAAACGTATCACCGGTGGGATCAACAGCTTCGATACCAAATTTTTCCAGCGCAGCGGTCAGCATTTTGAGCGTCAGCGCAGTACCTTCTTTCAGTTGCGCCATGGCATCACTGCTTTCGACGATGTCATCGGCGGCAGTCAATCCCATTTCCAGGCTGTCTTTGATGGGCAGCAATTCCAAAGCAAATTTTTCCAGAGCAAATTTGTGGGCGTTTTCGACATCCTGTTTGGCACGCCGACGGGTATTTTCCATGTCAGCTTTAACACGTAGAAGCTGGTTCCAGTGTTCATCTGCCTTGGCGCGGGCATCTTCCAGTAGCGGCATCAGGTCGTCAGTGGCAACATCGTCGTCACTCTCCACCACGCCTTCAATGGCCTCAGCGATCGCATCCGTTGCTTCGGTCTCGGGTGTGTTTTCTTCTTCTGCTGCTGTTTTTTCGGGTAGGGTTTCGTCTTTCGCCATGCCTTCCTCTCTACTTTTTAAGTGCTGATTATTTTTCACGGGACACACTCACGGACGCATCACACGTCCGGGCAATGATATCAAATTGCACACCAAGTAGTTATGCTTTACTACTTATATCCGTAGCGTTTGGGATTCAGGTGTTATTGCTCGCCTTATTTGCTCCATGGTTGCGTTGAAATTCCTCGCAATAGTCCGGCTATTCCCCGTCATTTTGCCTCATCTGAAAGCGCCTGCTTTTTGGTGCCATATGAGAATGAAGATGACGCACATTAACACCTAAATCCTGATTACCCTGGGTATGTGTGGACTAATTTTGCTGATTCAAGACCGTGCCCAATAATTTTGCGGTGACATCCACCACAGGAATGAT
>QIGJ01000051.1 GCA_003229995.1 Gammaproteobacteria bacterium
GTATGCAAGGTCATGGTGGAACCGCTCCGCTTGTTCCACCCTACAGTTTTACTCTGTGTTGGACAGAGTGAAACAAAAAAATCAATGAACGCTCCAGCTTCACTTTCGATCAGTAGAAACCATTACGCTTGTTCCACCCTGCGGTTTTACCCTGTGTCGGATAGAGCGAAACAAAAAAATCAATGAACGCTCCAGCTTCACTCTCGATCAGTAGGGTGGAACAAGCGCAGCGGTTCCACCAGACTCTACAAGTTTACTCTGTGTTGAATAGAGTGGAATAAAAAAGCCGATAAACCCTTCAAGGGGAGAAAGAAAAAACTTTACCGCAAGCTTTTTACAATCGACACCGTGGCGTTTTTTCCATCGACACCTCTATATTTATGCTCTACCAACAAATCCTCCATGTTGGCCTGTGCTGCCAATATGGCGGCTGCCTCGGCCACCGCCGGAGTACCCATGTATTTCATCACCACAGCCGAGGGATTGGGTACCTCCACCTGCGCCAGTTGCGCGGCACTGAAAAAATGCAATGACCAGGACTGTTGTTCTGCCAAAGCCAACAGTGCAACCTCATCATTTTTTTTATCGATGCTTGCCAGGCCTATAACAGCATCACGGCTTTGATCAATTTTGTCCAAAGCCTGATCAAGTGCTGTATTCAATGTCTCCAGTGAAACACCTCGATCACAGCCCATACCCAATATCAGATTTTTCTTCAAGCCGGTTGGCCTTGCGGCGGACGGTAGACCACCAGACGTTCATCCAGGCTGGCCCAGATTTCATCATCTATTTCCCGTTGGGTAATCCATAACAGTCCCGGAAATTTATTCAAGTCAACGTCTTCAAATTTTTCAAACAGGTGAATATTCTTTGGCAGCGGCGTTGGACGGGTCCACCAGTTTTTTGAGCCACACTCTTGCACCAGGGCAATGGGTTCTTCATTTACCACATGGGCGGAGACACGGGTAATATTCAGTTTGGGGGCTTCCACCTTCCAGCCCAGCTCACGCCCCAAAATATCCACCGGAATGGTCTTGCCCACATCGGAGGCCGTGGTCAGCACGGCGGTGGCACCTAACAGAGTTGATAACTGTTCGGCATAGGCATTGGCACCACCGACATGACCGGACAACACTGGTATCACAAACCGGGCGGCATCATCCACCACCAACACCCCTGGGTCTTCCTCTTTGGATTTGAGGTGTGGGGCAATCAACCGCACTACGGCACCCAGTGATACAAAAAATACAATTTGGTCGTAGTGGGTAAAAAAACCGGCCATTTGTTCACGCAGCGGGCCAGTATAAGCATTGACCTTATTGGGTGCATCCGCCATCAATGTTGCAAACTTTTCCGCTACCACAATATCAGCTTCAGGCATACGTGAAGCCATCGCCGCCACTTGGGTGGCACCGTGTTTGGTGATGGCAATGAGTGCCACACGAGGTGTTGTTGAAGGTGTTCTTTAAACCTTTTCACTTTAGTTTTCTGTTGCTTGTGTAGGGTAGGCATTGCCCACCATTTATGCTCCATACAATACCGCCGGTGGGCAGTGCCCACCCTGCTGCTGCATCCTTTAATTAAGGTCATTTATTCTGGTTCCCATGCTCCAGCGTGGGAACCCATACCTTGCTATAGTCAACCCACTGTATGCAGAACGAGAAAGGTGCGAATTTAAAGGATGCGGCACTACGTATATTACGAGACATTTTTCAATACCGTTTTTTTACGACAGCCACGAATCATTTCACCACGTTGTCGATTGGGATTTTTAATCAGCAACAAAGACAGGTAGTTAACTTTTTTACCGTATAGGCTACTGACTTCGTTAATGACTCTTTCTTCCGGCGCACCTGCTTTTTCAATAAAACGACTGTGTGGCAACAATTCGCGCTCCGCCAACAAATCAATAATGTCATCCAACAACGGTTTAACTTTAAGCAGAATCAGCGTGTCAAATTCATCTAGCATGGTGGCGATCACCTCCAGCCCGTAACCCGCCGGAATAATCGCAACGGTATCGTCCACGTCGGCTAATGGCATCTGCACACGCGCAGCGGCAGCATTAAACGAAGGCACGCCTGCAACTGTTTCAATCATTACTGTTTCATCCAGTGCAGCAACGGTTTTCGCCAGATGACCGAAGGTCGAATAGGTTGAGGCATCACCTTCCACCAGAAACAAAACATCCTCCCCGGCCTGTAATTTTTCCAGCACAGCCTCTGCGGCACGCAGCCAGTATTTGGTGAGTTTTTCGGCATCATGTGTCATGGGGAAAATCAGTGGCATATGCTCGGCGGGTAATTCGAGTCCTGCGCGCAAAACAATACCCAGCGCATAACTGTCGCTTTTTGCATTACGAATGGGATAAGCCCAGACTTTGTCCGTCTGCAATAATGCCCAGGCACGGCGCGTCATTAAATCCGGATTACCCGGCCCCAGCGACAGCCCGTACAAGATACCGTTATTCATTATTTATCTCTGTCGGTTTTGCCATTGCCTGGGCACAGACAATCCACACCGGATTTTCAGCAGCCATTCTGTGCATGTGTAAAATCGGTTGGCTGCGGCTGGCCTGCAATTGGGTCACATCCCATTGGGCATTTTCTTCTTTAAGCGTTTGTGTTGCCTGCGCAAGATTTTCCAGAGTGACAAAGTTCATCACTAACCAGCCTCCCGTTTTCAGGCGTGACAGACACAAGCGAATCAGTTCTGCCAACTCTCCGCCCGAGCCACCCAGAAACACCGCATTCGGGTCAGGCCAGGTGTCTAACCGTTCAGGTGCTTTGCCGTGCTGCACACGGTAATTAGTGATGGCCATGTTTTCGCGGTTTTGCTGGACAATGGCGAAATCAGCTGGATTTTTTTCAATCGCATAAACATAACCTGAGCAACACAAACGTGCCGCTTCCAGTCCTACCGAGCCGGAACCAGCACCGATGTCCCAGACAATACTGTCTGCATGCAGTTGCAGACGCGCCAATGACACGGCCCGTACTTCACGTTTGGTGATCAGTCCTTTATCGGGCTTTCGCTGTGCATAACAGGTATCGGCCAAACCAAACACAGGAAGGCTATTTTTCGTTATGCGTTGTAACACGACTATGTTAGGACGGGTAAAATGGGCAGCGGCGGCATCACGTAATGGCAGCTCACGAATAATTTTTTCATCATCGGTCAACAGAGCTTCTGCCACTGACATGGTAAACAACTCACCCAAACCGGCATCAAGTAACATACGTGCGATACGGTCCGGGGTATTTTCAGGGCTGGTAAACAGGGCAATAAGAGAATGGTTTTGCACTGTCTGCAACAACGGATACAAACCATGCTCCGCCCCGGCTTTATTTGACCACTCTCCGGCATCTTTACTGTGGGCGGATGCAATCACCGCGTCCTGCCAGGCCAGCCCAAAACGTGCAAAGGCCAGTTGCAGGGTAGAGACATTGGGTATCACTTCACACTGTTCGTTACCCAGTTTGTTCATCAGATAATGACCAATGCCATGACACAGAGGATCGCCTGTGGCCAGCACCACAACGTTCAGGTCATCGGCCTGTGCTTCAACAACCCACACCGGCACTTTTGACAAACCTTGTGCAATATCATGCTGTGTTGCGCCAGCAGCAAAGCTATCGGCAAACAATGCCAAAGTACGACGAGCACCGATCACCACATCCGCCGTTGCGATATGTGCCAGCGCAACGGGAGTCATTCCCTCGGAGCCGTTGTCCAGCACGCCAATAATATAGATGGGAGTGTTGGATGCCACTATTCGGTCTCCGCCAACTTGTTGCCGTCAAAATCACAAATCAGCACGTTAAGATCAAACGGCGCATGTTGATAACGGGCCATAACGGTGCTGATCACTTTATTGCCCAGCGCCTGATAAAACTCGGAGCCTTTCCCCAAGGCCTCAATGCGTTCACCCGCATAACGTGCCGTTTCTGCCGCACGAATATCCGCACAAACATCGTCGGGCACGCCAACACCCGCTGCCAACTCCGCCAGCAAACCGGTATTCACCGCATTGCGATTGGCATGGGTAATGGTTTCGCCCTGCGCCATTTTAGTCAGCTTGCCAACCATGCCGCCGATAATCACATGTTTGATATCTTCTTTTACTGCGGTGTCCAGTGCATATTTGAGAAAGTCGCCCATTTGTACAAAGCAGGCGGGAGCCAGTGATGACAGTTCACGAATAACAAATTTTTCCGTGCGTCCGCCGGTGGTCAGCACCACCGTATCCTGTCCCTGGTTGGCCGCCACCTGAATACCCTGAATCACACTGTCACGAAACGCGGCCGTGGAATAAGGATGCACAATACCCGTGGTACCCAGAATGGAAATCCCGCCAAAGATACCCAGCCGTGCATTCAAAGTGCGCTTCGCCATATCTTCACCGCCGGGCACAGAGATGGTCACCTCCAGCCCCTGCGTCTCCAGCAACGACGCCGCCACCAAACGCACATTTTCCTCGATATTTTTTTGCGGAACAGGATTAATCGCCGGGCCATTCACGGCCAGACCCAGCCCTGCCATTGTGACCACGCCCACACCGGAGCCTCCTTTGATCAGCACCTGATCCGGGTATCCCGGTAGCAAACGCACATCAGCGGTCAGCGGTGCCTTGTGGGTAACATCCGGGTCATCACCGGCATCTTTGATCACCACGGCATGGGCCTGACCGTTTTTGCAATAACCCTCGGTCACCGCAAAACGCACCCGTTGGCCATTGGGTAGCTGACACTCCACATCATCCGGCACTTCACTGGTCAGTAATCCCAGACACGCAGCACGGGCCGCAGCGGCAGAACATGCCCCTGTAGTAAAACCCTTGCGGGTACCCTTCTTTTTTTTCTGCATTTTTTTCTGCATTTTTTGCGCGGTAT
>QIGJ01000260.1 GCA_003229995.1 Gammaproteobacteria bacterium
TCCTGAACATGGCTCGGGTGAGCGCCTATGGGGCAATCATCATCGATGCGGGATTGGTTGGACAAAAGGTGCAGCAGGCCCGTGACACAGGCGGGAATGCGGAGAAAGTGGCGTATGAGGAATATGGGGCGTTGGTAGTTGGAATAGCAGGAGCAAGTTTTGTAACGGGTCTTGTTCTTGCTTTTCTTGGCCCAGGATTAATCATTCTTACTGTGGCAGGGGGGCTTGGCGCATTAGGAGGTGCGGAAGCTGGGCGTGAACTGGGTAGACGATTATATGAACAAATATCAGCCTACGAAGCGACGATGCCTCCTGAACGGAAAAAACAGTTATTGTCTGATGGTCTCTTGAGCGTATTGTAAACTCAAAAATAGTGGATCAGATATGGCATTGTCATTCGAGGTGGAAGCGTTATTAGGGGATTTGCTTATTTTTGGCGGTGTCGGTATTAGTGGGCTGGTGGGCATGATTTTGCTTCTCGTCCTATATTTCCGGCTGACACGCAAATACGATGCTATGTTTCCTGAATATGACCGTGTTGTGCCACTGCCCTTGATCATGGGAACTGTGGCCAGAACGGGTTACTACGCTGCGTTTATCGTATTTAAAAACCTTATTAACGGCAAACGCCACAAATTGATGCGCGATGTTACCAATGGTTATGATTTCCGGGGCAATGCTTCACAACTGGACATCATGTTAAGTTATTCATACATATTTTTCGCCTTAACTTTTACAGTCAGCATATTTATATTTGTCATTCTCACGAAAATATTTGGCATCGACTTGTGAGCATTCAGGAGAGACAAGTAACGCATAACACGGTTTGAAAATACAACTAAACCGACCGACGGGAGCGCCCAACCATTCCCGGCAACATCGTCCTGTGTTGTAGCCAAACCTTGGCATGCGGAAGTCATCGCCTGGCATGCGATAGCGCTTGCGGAGGTAACGCTGTCAGGTGATTAAGCAGAGGGCATACGACTGCATGGATGCAGGAGGTAGAGCAACGCAGGAGCAGTTGCCGAGTAGCCAAACGCCCATCGTAATGGTTGAGACAGGGTGAAGGCCTGAACCTGAAGGTCAGTGAGGAGCCTGTTGCTTTGAAAAGATGGGCAGACGGGCTGCTGCTCGCTTATGTGAAATGAACAAAAAAAAACAGACAATTCCTTTAACGAGAAAATGCTGAAAGAGTGAATCTCCGCGCCCAAACCTCAAACGGAGGTTTAAGCTCTGAATTCGCTAAATTATTGACCAATAAATAGCCTGCTCATTTGGGCGTAGCCCGCAGAGCCATCACTTGCAGTGATTTAGAGGGAATACAAATCGTACTTGCAAGGTTTGATGCAAGCCCGACGTAAAAACCAGGCACGATCACTTGCAGGATATATACCCATAGCGATTGGGGTATAGATGAAAAATCAAGCCGTATTGTGTAACTCAATCACTGCATTATCGTCATCATCTGTGTTTTCGCGCGCACCGTCACTGCGCTTGCCTTCGATAAAGTCCAGATAATCCTGCGTCACATCACCCGTAACATATTCCCCATCAAATACAGAGGTATCAAAATTCTCTATCTCCGCCATGGCGGGAGGCTTCGACTAGGTCATCCAGATCCTGATAAATCAGCCAGTCTGCACCAATCGCTGTGGCGATTTGTTTGTTGTCCCGGCCATGCCCTACCAGTTCATTCACCGATGGCATATCGATACCATACACATTAGGGAAACGCACCGGCGGTGCCGCCGAAGCGAAATAGACTTTGTTGGCACCGGCTTCCCGTGCCATTTGAATAATCTGTTTTGAGGTGGTGCCGCGCACAATGGAGTCATCCACCAGCAGTACATTTTTACCTTTAAACTCCAGATCAATGGCATTGAGTTTTTGGCGCACAGATTTTTTGCGTTGTTTTTGTCCTGGCATAATAAATGTGCGGCCGATGTACCGGTTTTTGATAAACCCTTCGCGATACACCGTGCCCAGTTGATAAGACAATTGCAACGCCGAGGTACGGCTGGTATCGGGAATCGGAATAACCACATCAATATCGTGCTGTGGATAGACCCGTAAAATTTTCTTCGCCAGTGCCTCACCCATGCGCAAACGTGCTTTGTAAACAGAGATGCCATCAATGATGGAATCCGGCCGGGCAAAATACACATGCTCAAAAATACAAGGGCTGGCTTCGGGTTTCTTCGCACATTGCCGTGTGCTAAATCTGCCATTCACATCAATAAATACCGCTTCACCCGGCGCAATATCACGCATCAGATCAAAACCCAGCGAATCCACAGCAACACTTTCCGAGGCGATCACGTACTCCGCGCCACGCGGCGTTTCGCGCTTGCCGAACACCACGGGGCGAATTCCGTGTGGATCACGAAAACCCACAATACCGTAACCAGTAATCATCGCCACCACCGCATACGCCCCCTTACAGCGATGATGCACAGCAGCCACCGCCTCAAAAATATCGTTGGCATCCAGCGTTAGTTTGCCTTCATGTTGCAGTTCATGTGCGAACACGTTGAGCAGCACCTCGGAATCAGAGTCGGTGTTGATGTGCCGACGATCAGCGCGGAACAGATCACGTTTCAGTTCGGCAGCATTGGTGAGATTACCGTTGTGTGCCAATGAGATACCAAACGGTGAATTGACATAAAACGGCTGTGCCTCGGCTGAGGAAAAACAACCCGCTGTCGGATAACGCACATGACCGATGCCCATGCTGCCCTGTAAACCCCGCATATGCCGGGTACGAAACACGTCACGCACCAGACCGTTATCTTTGCGCAAGTACAGACGCCGTTTGTCACAGGTGACGATGCCCGCCGCATCTTGACCCCGGTGTTGTAAAACAGTTAACCCATCATATAAATTCTGGTTAACGTTTTCCGTTCCAACGATGCCGATTATGCCGCACATGCAAAATACCTCATCAAAACCTTCATTGTTTAATCACTATCCTGTTCAGCCAGGGATAACACCGCCCATCAATTCCGGTGCCACAGTATGCCTCAACCACAGCGCTAATTTGTGAAACACCTCAATTAATGCCGACTCCTGCCACCAGGGATCCTGAGGGATAGTTGTCATGCTGGCTAACAACACCAGCACCGCCACCACCACCACACCACGGGCAACACCAAAAATCATGCCTATTATACGATCCGTGCTGGTCAACCCTGTTTTTGCCACCAGTGAACCCGCTAGGCGATTAACCAGCGCGCTAATCACCAGCATCACCACAAACAGAATGGTGAATGACACCACCACGCGCACTGAGGGAGCAGAAATCCCGGTCAACAACAAGCCGGCAAAATCCCTGGCAAAAGTCAACGCTACCCAAAAGGCAACCAACCAGCCCAGCAATGACAACGCTTCCCGCACAAAACCCCGCACCAGACTAAACAACGCAGAAATCGCAATGACACTGGGAATGACTATATCGACCCAAATCATAATTACATCAAACTCCTCATATCAGATTCCTCACACCAAACTCCTCAAGGATAGGCCTGTACCAATCCCTTCAAACCTACCTCCTTGATCAAACGCTGGCGCAGTTTGTCTGCCGCAGCCTTGCTGAGTTCTGGTCCCACACGCACCCGGTACACACGGCCGGACGTGCCCTTAATTGATTCCACAAAACTGGCATACTTCTGCTTGCGCAACTTGTCACGCAACGCCCGGGCATTGTTGCGCGCCGAGAAACTGCCCACCTGCACTACCCAGCCACTGACCCCTTTGGATTCCACAGGTTTGACCTTAGCAGGAGCAACCTTTGCAACGGGCGGTGGAATCGGTTTTGCCGGTACTTTCTCCACAACTTTCTCTACAACTTTTTCTGGAGGCTTTGTTGGCGGCGTTGTCAGAGACTGATCCGCTACCTTTCTCTCCGGGACAGATTTGTCAGACACCGCTTTGCCCGTCACGGCAGGAGATTCAACCTCATCATCATCGCCCAGGGGTACTGCGGGTGCGGCTGCTAGCGGTGGTGCCTCGGGTGCAGTAGGTACCGGCGGGAAACGGAAATCCGGTTCAGACGGAATATTACTACCGTCGATACCACCCCCGAGATTGCCCTCGCCCGACAGTAACATGGGGATAAAAATCACCGCTAGCGCTACCAGCACCACTGCGCCTACTAATCGCTGTTTGAGTTGAATATTCACAAAATGCCTCTGTACCCAATGAAGCGTGATTATACTGCCTCGTCCAACACCGCCGCCACTGTATAAAACGATCCCGTCACCACAATGCGGTCCTCTGCTGTGCTGGCCGCCAATGCTGCCTGATAAGCTGTCGCAACATCATCGAAAACTGCTATTGAGGTGCTGCGGACGGCGGTTTCATCTGACCCGGCCAGCAGCGCGGCCTGCAACTGCTCGACGGAGGCCGAACGAGGTACTGGCAAAGGTGAGAGATACCAATGGTCCACCACTGGCCGCAACTGCGCCACGATGGTGTCAATATCCTTGTCCGCCAACATACCCAGCACCGCAAACGTGCAGCCCTGACAATCCTGGTACGCCAGATTATCAACCAATGCCCGCGCGCTTTGCGCATTGTGTGCCACATCAAAAATTTGCAGTGGCGCACTTGGCAGGACTTGAAAGCGCCCTGGCAACGATACTGACTGCAAGCCCTGGGTGATAGCCGCCGTATTCACAGGAAATGCCGTATTCACTGCGGCCAGCACTGCCAACACACCGGCCGCATTGTTCAACTGGAAGTCACCAGACAAGGCTGGCAAAGGCAAATCTGCGAAACG
>QIGJ01000312.1 GCA_003229995.1 Gammaproteobacteria bacterium
TTCAATTGCGATTTATACTTTGTCTAAATGATCTGTTTTCAGTTATCGTTCAGTAACAGAATGTAACGCCGGACGACTACATCATGTTAATGTTCTTCTGGGCAGCAAGGAAGTTACTCCATGCATCACTGCAATACTATGCAATAGTTGTGTTGTAGTGTGTGCAATATTCACACTGACAGTGACATGCCTGACAAACAGAGGATAGTAATCAGCCTATTTTTTCGAAAACAAGGGGGGTCAAGTCTTGCATTTTCTCACGTTATATTTGTTCGATGTCAGCAAGTATGAAATGTCGATAAATGTCACGTCCACTGCGTTTGGAGTATGCGGGTGCGCTATATCACGTAACATCACATGGTGGCCGGCGGGATGATATTGATGAGTTGGATTCAGATCGTCAGGCATTTTTGGTGTTGTTGGCCGATGTGTGTGAGGCGTACAACTGGGTCTGTCATGCATATTGTTTGATGGATAACCACTATCACCTTCTCATTGAAACCCCGGGTGCTAATTTATCAAAAGGATTACGGGGCGAACCATATATGACCCCTCTTTGGTCAACGGTTTTCAAGCACATCGGCGGGTTTTGTCTTCGACAAAACTCACCAGACTGCCGAGAGTCAAAAAAGCATCAGACAGCAAATCATCATCATCGATAATAAAACCAAAATTGTCTTCCAGCGCAGTCAAAACAGTCACCACCGCCATGGAATCCAGCTCGGGAAGATTGCCCAGCAACAGCGTGCCTCTCGTCATTTCCGGAGTACGGTCTTCGATTTGCAGGGCTTCACCCAAAACGGTTTTTACGTGATCAAACATAGTCTTCCGGTATCACTTGAATTCTGTCGGTCGGCCTTACCGTGCGATTGTACACAAAAATCAGTTTGCCATCACCGAATTGCTGTCGTGATAAATATCTAAAATAATATCAATGCCTTAGGAACATGCGCGTAATAATGTTGCAGATACCCATCGCGTTTGGGATTTAGGTCCGAATGTGTGCCAGCCGACGCTACTGCCTGTTAAGTCCGTCAATGAGCTCAACGGCATAGCGGATGGGGATGGCATAAGCAATTCCGCTGGGTTTCTGAAGCACAGTCTCTCTGGATTCCTTTACGAAGACCATATTAAGCACCCCAATAACCTCTCCCGTTTCAGGGTTGTACAACGGGCTACCACTGTTACCCGGATAGGCCGTCGCGTCCAGCTGAAAGACATCATAACGGTCACGCAGGCGCTTTATCAGGTCTGATGTGAGCTGCCCTCCGTTGTCCAACGGTATGACAATGGGCGTGATGGCGGAGATCATGCCCCGATGCGTCACTGGAAACAGGCCTAACACCGCACCGATGGGATAGCCGGTAAACGCGATTTCCTCACCTTCCTGCACGGTACCCGAATCACCTAACAACAGTGCTGGCAGTGGAGGACCGGGAATTTTGAGCAGCGCCAAGTCATGCTCCTTGTCAAGCTGCACAATACTCGCGGAGCGCATTTCCGGTTTCATCCCGCGCCCAATGAAAACCACCAGTGATTCTTTACCCTGAAAATCGAGTTCCCGGGACACCACATGGGCATTGGTCAGAACATAATTCCCGTCAGCAACAACAAACCCTGTGCCAAACAGGCTTGCCCGCGGGCTACGTGTCAGCATCACCGACCCCACACCCACGACACTCTTTTTTACTTTTGCAATGGTGGTGACTCGTTCACTGGCATGACTGACTCCAGCGACACCCAGGCAAACCATGAAAAAAACCAAAAACAGTATTTCCCGAATCATTCCCGGATGTGGACGAAACGTTAAAGCATATTTTTCAGGCTCATTCTTTTTCAAGATAATCTCCGATGCGCAAA
This sequence comes from Gammaproteobacteria bacterium, assembly GCA_003229995.1. GTDB lineage: Bacteria > Pseudomonadota > Gammaproteobacteria > SZUA-152 > SZUA-152 > SZUA-152. The sequence continues at coordinate 1,861 of QIGJ01000312.1, forward strand.
TACATTGACCTGAAACATTGACCTGAAACTTCTGTCGGAACATGATCTGGCAAACCACATTCATTCTAAAACACTACCATACCAAAACCATGAATCTTCACCTTGTCGTCGCCTTGTCTTCACACGGCTTTGGCCACATAGGCCAGACGGCCCCAATTGTCCAGGCCTTGCAAAAGCAGTTGCCCAATCTCCGCGTGACCATTCGCAGCAACGCGCCCAAAACCAAATTGCTCGAACGGTTCGGCCCGGATATCGACATACAGCAAACCAACACAGACGTTGGCATGATACAGGCAAGCGCATTACAGGTGTCAGAAAATGAAAGCGCTGCGGCTTATTACCATTTTCACACACACTGGGAGGACAAGGTTGCCGCAGAAGCCACACAACTGTCGGCACTTAACGCGGACCTAGTGTTGGCCAATGTTCCCTACCTCGCACTGGCGGGCGCAAAACGCGCCAATATACCTGCCGTCGCCATGTGTTCTTTGAACTGGGCTGATATTTACAAATATTATTTCCTCGATACCCGACCAGAAGCAGACAACATCTTTCCGCAAATTCTGGCGGCATACCAGAGTGCGCACATGTTTTTACAACTCACACCGGCCATGTCGATGCCGGGTTTGCAAAATACAAAAGTCATCGACCCCGTTGCCCAACTTGGAAAGAACCGGAAAAATGAAATCATCCGCCAGATTGGTCTGCGCCCGGAGCAACGTCTCGTCATGCTCTCTCTAGGTGGCATGGACTTACGTTTACCGGTCAACAGCTGGCCCCGGCAACCCGGATTACGTTTTATCGTGCCCGCATCCTGGCATTCCCGACACCCGGATACCATCGACCTGGAATGCCTTCAAATGCCTTTCGCCGATATATTGGCTTCATGTGATGCACTGATCGCCAAACCCGGATACGGCAGTTTTGTGGAAGCAGCCTGTCTGGGGATTCCGGTATTGTATCTGCAACGCAAAAACTGGCCGGAGGTTGATTGTCTGGTTGACTGGCTCAAGCAGCATGGACGCTGTGCTGAAATACAAACGAATGATTTTGCAGCGGGTAATATCGCGAACACCATTGAAACACTGTGCATGAACCAGGCACCGGAGCCACCTCTCCCGAAGGGCGTTGAACAGGCGACGAAAATAATTGTTCAGCAATTATCCCCTGCGTAGAAAAACGGAGACACAGCGGACACAAAATTTTGTAATAGTGATGACAAAATAGGTCAAACTGGCGTATTGAAAACCTGGGAACCCCAAAGGCTGAAGAAACTGATACTATGACGTTCGTGCCTCACTCCAACCTACCTAACGCTCTTTTAACCTGAACGACTTACCTCAACCTGATCAATCAAATATTCACAAAAAGGAATGGCGCAGGTGAATGCCGGCGATACGTGAGAACATGAAAGGAGTTTTGGTCACCTTCAAAACAAAAATCCTGTTCCAGTCGCCGGTTGCGTAAATCAAACAACTGGGCACGAATGCCTGGTCGTCCCCATCGGCGATAAGTTTTGTTATTCACTCCGGACAAAAGACTGGATGCCAACTTCACCATGCGGGGCCGATAATATTTTGACAGTTCGGTAACGGCGAGTTTGCGAAAACCAAAATCATTATTCAGCATCAGGCCCAGTTCACGCATCGTAATTTCAAAAAGCTCTGACGCATTAAAATTTTCAAAGCCTTTGTAATGCTCCCGCCAAAAAGCCGGAATGGCCGTCGGCCCGACTTTAATGTGGCCGTCTGCCGTCAAGGTGAAATGCACTCCGAGAAAGGGATTACGAAGATCCGGTACCGGGTAAATATGTGTGCGTAATGCGCCCACCGGCTCATCACTGTAAAGATAAAGTCCCTTGAAAGGAATAATTCGGTAATGTTCTGAAAACCCGAAATCCTGTGCGACTTTGTCAGCATACAAACCAGCGGCATTGATGACATAACCCGCCAGAATTTTTCCCTGGGTGGTACGGATTTCCTGCCCTTTTCGCCCTAGATAAGCCGTTCCGGTGAGGATTTCAATGCCAATATTTTTGGCATCATTGGCCATGGATTCCACGACTTCCTGTGGATCAACGGATGAGGTGGTGGGCGAAAAAAGGGCTCGCTGGAATGTTTTTACCCGGGGCTCAATGTCATGGGCCTCACGTTCTGTGAGTTCATGCATGATGACGCCACCCGCTTTCCCGCGTTGCAATAACACGTCCAGCGTTTCCAGTTCGGCTTCATTTTGTGTGACAACCAGTTTGCCACAACGATTGATGCGCAGGCCTCGTTCTATACAGTATTCAGTCAGCAGCCTGTTTCCCTCACGGGTAAAACGGGCCTTTAAACTATCTGCTGTATAATAAAACCCTGCATGCAATACACCGCTGTTTCTTCCGCTGGCATGCGCACCGAACTGCGCTTCTTTTTCCAGCAAAACCACTTTTTGTTGAGGATAGCGACGTTGAAAA
>QIGJ01000031.1 GCA_003229995.1 Gammaproteobacteria bacterium
TGCCATTGCCGTTTCCAGTGGCTGGCTCGACAGCGAATGGCTGGCCATTATTGCTATCGCACTGGCCGTTTCATTCATTCTTGCTGCGCCGCTGAATATCGCTGCAAATCGCCTCTACAGCCGTTATCGTGCAAAGTTACTGCGCGCTGAGACCCTGCTCCGCATCCCTGAAGAAGCCGATATCCGACCCGGTAATACTTCGGTGCTGATCCTCGGCATGGGTCGGGTGGGTGGTGGTGCCTACAAAAGCCTGCACGACCGCCTTGGTAATGTCGTGCTGGGCATTGATCAGGATGACCAGACAGCACAGAATCACCTCACCGCCGGTCGTCGTGTTATCGCGGGCAGTGCCACTGATCCGGAATTCTGGGAGCGCATGAACCTGGATAACAACACCCTGAAGCTGATCCTGCTGGCCATGCCCAGCCACCACGAGAACCTCGCTGCCGTACGGCAAATACGCAAGCTGAACTACCTGGGCCGCATTGCCGCCATTGCCAAATACGATGATGAAGTCGAGCACCTTAAACAGGCTGGCGTGGACTATGCTGTTAATCTTTACGCTGAGGCTGGCAGTGGCTTTGCCGACGATGTTTGGCAGGAAACGGCAAGCCTGTTCAATGATGTGCCGGACACAAGCTCGGTCAAGGCGTCATAATCCTGCTTTCTGGTATGCTGACCACTTCCGTGACGACTCAACTGGCTAAAGCCGGTGGCTTTGGGTTACGGCTAAAAGCCGGTGAGGGCTCAAAAAATTAACCCCGGTGCGTATCACCCCTCATCCCGATCTTCTCCCCTCAAGGGGAGAAGGCGTAAAAACAACAATGTGGCTTGAAAATAGGAGATTTTACATTCCCCTGTTAAAAAGCTTTTAAAAAAAACAAAAACTATGAAATATCAGGATCTGCGCGACTTTATTGCCCAACTGGAAAAACGTGGTCTGCTGAAACGCATCCGCCAGGAAGTAGACCCCAATCTGGAAATGACCGAAATCTGCGATCGCACCCTGCGCGCGCACGGCCCGGCGTTGTTATTTGAAAATGTCACCGGCTCAGATATTCCCGTACTGGGCAACCTGTTCGGCACCCCGGAACGTGTGGCCCTGGGTATGGGCAAGGAATCCGTGGCGGCGCTGCGCGAAGTCGGCAAACTGCTGGCTTTTCTGAAAGAACCGGAACCGCCCAAGGGCATGAAGGATGCCTGGGACAAGCTGCCTGTGTTCAAACAGGTGCTGAACATGGCACCCAAAGTGGTGAAAAAAGCACCTTGCCAAGATATTGTCATCGAAGGTGACGATGTCGATTTAGGCAAACTGCCTGTTCAGACCTGCTGGCCCGGCGATGCGGGACCGTTGATTACCTGGGGACTGGTGGTCACCAAAGGCCCGAATAAAGACCGGCAGAATCTGGGTATTTACCGTCAGCAGGTGATCAGCAAAAACCAAGTGATCATGCGATGGCTCGCTCACCGTGGTGGCGCACTGGATTTTCGCGACTGGTGCGCAGCACACCCTGGTGAGCGCTTCCCTATTGCTGTGGCGCTGGGCGCAGATCCGGCAACCATTCTCGCGGCGGTGACCCCGGTACCGGACGCATTATCTGAATATGGCTTCGCCGGTCTGCTGCGCGGCTCCAAAACCGAGGTGACGCAATGCGGCAATTCCGAGCTACAAGTGCCTGCCTTTGCCGAATTTGTACTGGAGGGTTACCTGGAAGAAGGTGTCGTCGCTGACGAAGGCCCCTTTGGCGACCACACCGGTTATTACAATGAGGTGGATAAATTCCCGATATTCACCATTGAGCGCATCACCCATCGCCGCGAACCCATTTATCACAGCACCTACACTGGCCGCCCACCCGATGAGCCCGCCGTATTGGGCGTGGCATTGAACGAGGTTTTTGTGCCCATTTTGCAAAAACAATTTCCGGAAATCGTGGATTTTTATCTGCCACCGGAAGGCTGCTCCTATCGCTGGGCCTGCGTCAGTATGAAAAAACAGTATCCCGGTCATGCCAAGCGCGTAATGCTGGGAGTGTGGTCATTTTTACGTCAGTTTATGTACACCAAATTCGTGATGGTCTGTGACGACGATGTGGATATCCGCAACTGGGAGGATGTGATCTGGGCCATGACCACGCGCATGGACCCGGCGCGAGACACGACCATCATCGAAAATACACCTATCGATTACCTGGACTTTGCTTCCCCGGTAAGCGGGTTAGGCTCTAAAATGGGTTTTGATGCCACCAACAAATGGCCCGGCGAAACTAACCGCGAATGGGGAGAGCCCATTCAAATGACTGAAGAAGTGAAAGAAAAAGTCGATAACATGTGGAAATCACTGGAAATTGACAATTCATCCAGTAATAACAACAAGCCATAATACCCGCGACTTTTTTACTGGTCTGCCACTATAATCGACCAGCGGCTAATGGCAGCCCGATAAATTCAGACCGATAAAAGGAAGCGATCATGCGCAGTATTATGTTATTGAACGCCAAAGGAGGTTGCGGCAAAAGCACACTGGCCAGTAATCTTGCCAGCCACTACGCCACCGAAGGCAAAACCGTCGCCCTGGTGGACTTTGATCCGCAAAAATCTGGCCTGGAGTGGCTGGCCGTCCGCTCGAAGGATGACTGGGAAATTCTCGGCATCGACGGCACCGCGCAAGGCATGCGTATTCCCCGCAACATTGATGTGGCTATTTATGACGTACCAGCAGGTATCAGCGGCAAAGACCTCACCACCATGGTGAAACGTGCCGACACTATCCTTATCCCGGTATTACCTTCGCCCATCGACATTCGTGCTGCGTCACATTTCATCCGCGATTTATTATTAGTGGGCAAAGTCTCGCGAAAACAAACCAAGCTGGCAATTATCGCCAACCGCGTGCGGGAAAACACACGGGTTTATCACAAACTGGAAAAATTCCTGAAGAGCCTGAAAATTCCTTTCATCGCCACCCTGCGTGACACACAAAACTACATTCACGCCGAAGAACAGGGATTAGGGATTTTTGAACTGACACCTTCTTTGGTGGAACAAGATATCGAACAATGGCAACCCCTGCTCAAATGGCTACGCAACAAACGTGTACATGGAGCCATAAAATGACCCGTTTTTGAACGGTTAAACAAACCCTGGCAACACCACTAAGTGGCTGAACATCATTATTTTAACAAAATTTTCACAGGGTATTTTTCGGCCTTCAAGGCGCTGCGAAGTGAGCATAGTGAGCTATGTGACCGTAGTAGCAAAGAAAATGTTAAAATAATGTTGTTCAGGTACTTAACTCCATAACCGGCTACCCTTTGGGCACCGGGCCTTCAGGAACTGCATCTGATCACCCATGATGCGGCGATTGGACAACACCATCCATTCGGCATAGTTAGGCGCAAACGGTACGGCTTGCAACTTCATGTTAATTTCCTCAAGCAGAGAATGACCTTTGTGGTTATTGCAACGCACACAAGCCGAGACGACATTCGTCCATGAATCACTGCCACCCCGACTGGTGGGCACAACATGGTCACGCGTTAAATTCGGCTCAGTGAAAGAACCGCCACAATACATACACAGCATGCCATCACGACGAAACAGTGTACGGTTGGTCAGCGGGTGTGCCGCACCTACTACCCACTTGCGATTATTAATCCGTGCCGTCGTTAACAGGATTGAGCCGACCTCGATCGTTGAACGAATTTGTGAGATCGCATTCACGCCGCCATGAAAAACCATGCTTTCATCACCCAAAGCAGTGATAACCAGATCTTTGGCATAAAGATTAATGGCC
>QIGJ01000242.1 GCA_003229995.1 Gammaproteobacteria bacterium
ATCTCAGTGCCATGGAGCCATACCGACCCGTTTTTATTGGTATTACTCTGATTTTTCTCGGGCTGGCTTTTCGCAAATTGTACAGAGTTCCGCAGACCTGCGCGGTGGATAAATCCTGTGCCCGGCCTGATAGTCTGCGTAAACAACGCATCATTTTCTGGCTGATCAGTGTTTTTGTTTTACTGGTGATGAGCTTTCCCTGGTATGGTCCTTGGTTGTTTTAGTCGCGCATATATGTTCAGGTTATAGATTAGATAGTATTGTTAACTGTTTGTAATTAATGTCTTTAACAAAGAGAGAAAGATGATGCGCACTGTATTTCTGGGCTCTGTATTTCTGGGCTTCCTGCTGGTGGTTTCCGTATTGACGGGCATGTTGATGACTTCCACGATGACATTGGCTGCTGAACTGAAAACGGTCACCCTGTCCGTGGATAAAATGACCTGTAACATGTGTCCCATCACCGTGAAAAAGGCGCTGCGAAAAATCGATGGTGTCAGTGATGTGAGCGCCAAATACGAGGGTGATGGCATCGGTTGGGCACAGGTCACCTATGATCCCGCCACAGTCAAAATAGACGATTTAACCTTCGCTACTGAACAGGCGGGTTACCCCTCACGGCTCAAACAATGAGCACCAAAGATAATAGCCTGCACATCGCCATTGTGGGCAGCGGTTCTGCTGCCTTTGCAGCGGCGATTAAAGTGGTCGAAGCAGGTTCACGGGTCACCCTCATCGAGGGTGGTGATGTCATCGGTGGCACTTGCGTCAATACAGGCTGCGTGCCATCGAAGCTTTTTATTCGTGGCGCACACATCGCGCATCTGCAAGCTCATCATGCAATAAAGGGTATCCCGCGCAATATACCGGACATTGATCGTTCAGCCATGGTTGCCCAGCAACAGGAGTGGGTTGGAAAACTGCGACACGCCAAATATGAAAACATTCTGGACAACAATCCCGGTATTACACTGTTGCGTGGCATGGCCTGTTTTCAGGATGCCGACACCTTGCTTGTTACTCGTTCCGATGGCCGTGAACAAATTGTACGGTTTGATCGCGTTTTACTGGCAGTGGGTGCCAGCGCGATTATTCCGCACATCACGGGGCTGACCGACACACCATTCTGGACATCCACCGAGGCTTTGCTTGCTGATGCGATTCCGCAACACCTGATTGTGCTGGGTGGCTCGGTGATCGCACTGGAGCTGGCGCAGGCTTTTCGTTACCTGGGTAGCAAAGTGAGCTTACTGGCACGTAGCACGATTCTATCGAAAGAAGATCCGGCAATTGGTGCAGGCTTGCAACAAGTTTTTGCCGATGAAGGTATCAACATTGTATTAAATACCACGACAGAAACGGTAAGTCATAACGGACAACAATTCAAGATAACAACAAATAAAGGTGAATTTTGTGCAGACCAATTACTGCTTGCCACAGGGCGCCAAGCCAATACCGCAGCACTGGCGCTGGACAAGGCCGGGGTGGAAACCGATGAGCAGAGTGCTATTGTTATCGACAAACACATGCGCACCAATGTGAAAAATATCTATGCCGCTGGCGACTGCACCAACCAACCGCAATTTGTATACGTTGCTGCCGCCGCCGGTACCCACGCTGCACGCAACATGACCGGCGATAATGTATCTCTGGATTTATCCGTGATGCCCGCGGTGGTGTTTACCCATCCGCAAATTGGTACTGTGGGCCTTGACGAACAACAGGCAGCAGCGCAGGGACTGGTGGTGGAAAGTCGCACCCTGGGCCTGGAAAATGTACCGCGTGCATTGGCAAATATGGACAACGCCGATTTAAACAACGGTTTTATCAAACTGGTGGCTGAAAAAAACAATGGCCGCATTGTAGGGTGCCAAGTATTGGCAGCGGAAGGTGGCGAAATCATCCAGAGCGCAGCATTGGCAATTCGCAATCACATGAGTATTCAGGAACTGGCCGGGCAATTGTTTCCCTACCTGACTATGGTAGAAGGGCTGAAACTCTGTGCGCAAACCTTCAGCAAAGATGTAACGCAACTCTCTTGTTGTGCTGGTTAGGAATGCGCCCGACGAGCATAATTTTTTGCCTGCGTGGATATACTCGTGGCGTTTGAGATTTAGGTGTCAATGTGCGTCCTATTTATTTCATGGCAAAGCGAAATGACGAGTAATCGTCGTTCTATTGCGAGGACAACAACGCAGCCATGAAGCAAATAGGGTGTGTACACAACCTAAATCTCAATCGCCATGGGTAGATGCGTAGAACACACTCACTTTGATTAACTGTTTTTTACTGACCGTAAATAATCATTAATGAGCCTGATAACGATTCAGATCAAACAGTCCTGATTGCACGGGTTTGTTGTATCGGAATTCATCCTGAAACCAGTCGGCTTGTTTCCAGAATTCAGGATGGGTACGATTCACACCATAATCTGCAACAAATTTTTTATAGTCTTCATGGCTGCGAATATTGGCTCCACGTTGGCTGAAGTCATCAATCTCTGACAGTGCTACGGAGAGAAAGAAGTTGGGGTATGAGCCTTCCAGCCAGTTCACGACGGTCATCGTATCCTGTTCGATATCGGCACGATCCCTTTCATGTTCGTCGGCTAAAAAAGAAGTGACGTTTTTATAGGCTTTGTTACGAATCAGGGTGTAGGCAAGATCCTGTTCTGGTGTATCAGTTTTGACCCGCACAAAGCTCACATCGGGAAAAGCGTGCAGGTTTTTACCTTGCAAGCGGGCAATGGCATTCATGGCTTTATCCACCTTTGCTTCAGCATTGGCAGGCAGGGAGTTTTTGCAGTTGTCTGTCCGGCTACAGCGGTTCCGATTTCGTGCTTTTTGTGTGGTACCCGCGAGACGGATTTTAAGATATTTATACAGTTCTCCTTGCGGGTCATCGGTACGATAGCCATCCACTGATTCTGTTTTCAGCCATTCCTGGGGTGCGGAAAACAGTTTTTCGATACTCTCACGCTGGCCCATATACCAGGTATCACGTATGGCCTTGCGCTGGCCTGCGGGCAGAAAGGCCAGAAAATAATCTTCACCTTCCATGCGTAAGAAATCCATGTAGATCCGGGTGCTCATGCGATGTCCCAGGTCGCCATACACATTGAAACTGGCTACCAGTAAATAGTGAATACGTTCAAATAACGGATAGTCGATAACCCAGGTGGTTTCTGGATTTTCGCCCACCAGTCCATAGGCAACTGAGCCGCTGTCAAAATGTCGGAAAACGGTTAACGCAGCATTGGGGTTTTTGTCATCACCATCCCAGATGTAATTCAAGGCATGGCCGATGTCGTGTGTGCCGATGGTTTTAAACCAGGCCTGTTTACGTTCCATGTAGCGTCGCTGTCCCTGCCAATAGTCGGTCCAGATGCGCAGCAGGTCCAGATTGCTGCCACCGTCAGCGGGGAGTTGCAGGTCGTTACTCATTTCGCCGATGAATTGTGCAGTATTGCTGATTACCGGCTGTTCAGGATCAAAAA
>QIGJ01000191.1 GCA_003229995.1 Gammaproteobacteria bacterium
AAGGCGTCGCTGTGCGTATTGCGCGCACCGACCTGGAATGGTTTGGTGATCGGCAGCTACACTCCTTGCGTGGAAAAAATATTATCGTGCGTGGCTGGTTGTCGCCTTATAAAAAACAGTTGCTGATGCAGCTGCGACACCCAGCCAGCATGGAAATAGTGCCGTAACATTCCACAAAACGGCGGATCAGACCTAGGTCTGACAACGAACGCCATCATTATAAAACAAAAAACGGACAGGCTATGAGCGAAGACATAAAACAAAAGGCACTGGATTATCACGCCGGGATTAATGTTGCCAATCAGGCAGGCAAACGCCCCGGCAAGATTGCCATCGAAATCACCAAACCCTGTGACACCCAACAGGAATTGTCACTGGCCTATACGCCGGGCGTGGCAGAGCCGGTGCGAGCCATTGCCGAAAACCCCGAGGCTGCGTACCAATATACGGCCAAGGGCAATCTGGTGGCCGTGGTCACCGATGGCAGTGCGGTGTTGGGGTTGGGAAATACCGGCGCACTGGCCGCCAAGCCGGTGATGGAAGGCAAAGGCGTGCTGTTTAAAAAGTTTGCCGATGTTGATGTCTTTGATATTGAAGTGGATGCCGCCTCCACTGCGGAATTTATCAGCACGGTGGCGGCTATTGCCCCCACGTTTGGCGGTATCAATCTGGAAGACATTGCCGCACCACGCTGTTTTGAAATTGAACAGACGCTTATCGACCAACTGGACATTCCTGTGTTTCACGATGACCAGCACGGTACCGCGATTATCGTCGCCGCCGGTCTGCTCAATGCGTTGCAGATTCAGGGTAAAAAGCTGGATACCGCAAAAATTGTCTGTCTCGGCGCAGGCTCGGCGGGCATTGCCTCTATGCGACTTCTGGTCTCACTCGGCGCACACCGCAGTAACATTCTGATGCTGGATCGCAAAGGCGTGATTCACACCGACCGCAAAGGGCTTAACCCGTACAAGTGGTCTTTTGCCAGCGAAGATACCCACAAAAACACCCTGCTCGACGCGATGACCGGAGCCGATGTATTCATTGGTGTTTCCGGTGCCAACTTGCTAGGTGAGGCGGCATTATTGGCCATGGCACCAAAGCCGATTGTCTTCGCACTGTCCAACCCGGACCCGGAAATTAAACCTGAACTGGCTCATCAACTGCGTGATGATATGATCATGGCCACGGGACGTAGCGACCATCCCAACCAAGTGAACAATGTACTGGGCTTTCCCTTTATCTTTCGCGGTGCGCTTGATGTGCGCGCACGACGCATCAATGAAGACATGATGATCGCCGCTGTGCGTGCCCTGCAAAGATTGACCCATGAACCGGTACCCGCCGAAGTCTGCAAAGCTTACGGTGTTGAAAGCATGACCTTTGGCGTGGATTATATTATTCCCAAACCGTTTCATCCCCGCTTACTGGCGTTTGTTGCCTCCGCTGTTGCCAGGGCTGCGGTGGACAGTGGTGTGGCACAGTTGCCCTACCCCGCACATTATCCCGCGATAACGGAAACCTGAGGAAAAGTAATATGCGGCCTCCTGTTTTTTTGCAGAGAGTATTGTTCATCACAATACTGTTTACACCTGTCCTGTCGCTTGCCGGCACGGTGAGCAAAGTCGCTAATTTCAGTGAAGGTGACCTAACCGATTGGGAGGAAAAATCGTTCGAAGGTAACAGTCAATACCGCTTTGTTGATGCACAAACAGCAGGCATTAACAGCCAGGAAATAAAAGATAAACAGCAGGTATTGCATGCCAGCACTCAAGGACAGGCCTCGGGCTTATTCAAGGAAGTCAATATTGACCTGACCAAAACACCGTATCTCAACTGGTCATGGCAGGTGCAAAACCTGCTCAAGGATAATAACGAGCGCAGCAAAGATGGCGATGATTATCCCGCACGCATTTATGTTGTGGTCTCCGGCGGCGTTTTTTTCTGGAAGACCAAAGCGATTAATTATGTGTGGTCCAGCAATCAGCCTGTCGGCAGTGAATGGCCCAATGCGTTCACGAGTAATGCCAAAATGCTGGCGGTGCGTTCAGGCGAAAAACAGCTTGGGCGATGGATAACTGAACGCCGTAACGTGCGTAAAGACCTAAAAAAATTCTTTGGTGAAGACCTGAAAAAAATTGATGCCATTGCCGTAATGGTGGATGGCGACAATACTGGACAATCCGCTACGGCATATTTTGGGGATATTTTCTTTTCCGACTGAGGAGTGTTATCTACTGGCCCAACGACAAAAATGGTTTGGTGGAAAAATACACAATCACCAGCACGATGCCAATGTAGGCAATGACCTTTAACGGCTCTTCCTGTAATAATACCCAAAAAGTGCGATGTTTGCCTTCGCGTTTCAGTTGTTCATAAATTTCACGTTGTTGTACCGCACGTTTAGCCTGATAGGCTGCAATTAGTGCTTTGGCGCGTTGCAACTGGTCGTCATCCCGCAGCCAGATTGCGGGCATTGAAATACCCCAGTTACCTGCCGAGGTTTCGTAGAATTCAATATTGTTGTCGGTTAACAATTCACGGACATCGTCCGCTTCATCATCCGGCACACCCCGCAAAGGAAATAATCGCACGGCCATGGATAAGCCTATTTTTTATCCAGCAGACCTTTCAGGTCAGCGAAGGGGTTGTGGGTGGCACCTGATGTGATGCTGACTGCCGAACCCGTACTGCTTTGACCATGGGCTTCCAGTTGCCGCTGGTGTTCATTGTCGTGGCAGTACAGGCACAGCAGCTCCCAATTGCTGCCATCGGTGGGGTTGTCATCGTGATTATGGTTGCGGTGATGCACGGTAAGCTCAGGCAGGTTGGCACGAGTGAATTCCCGTTCGCAGCGGCCACAAACCCACGGATAAAGTTTCAGCGCCCGTTCGCGATAGGTTTTTGCGCGCTCGTCCTGATGACGACGGGCATCGCTGACGATTTTATCCAATGCGTTAGTGTTTGTTGTTTTGTCGGGCATTGGCCTGGTTAATCCTTTTCCGCCAAGCGTTGAATGTAGTCCTTCATGTTGACCTTGAGCATTTCACGGAAATCATCACAGAGCATATCGGTCATTTTGGCTTCCTCCTTTGCCAACTCTTGGGTGCTGAGTGAGGCTTCAAAGGTGTTGTAGCGTGCGGCGGCATAACGCAGGGCGGTGCCGACATTGGCCGAGCCTTCTGTTTGCGCCAGTTTGTTGGCGAGGTTAATGAACTGATCGGCGAGTTCAAAAAAGGGTCCTGTTTGTCGTCTGACATGATGTTTCGGTGTCCTGTGAAAATGATCGGTAATGCATTTGCATGCATACCCTACGCCAAGTGATGCTCCCTGCCAACGCCAATATTTCACATTGACGACACATCGGGCTTGATAAAATTATACGTTTTCAAAAATTCATGAGCTTCTTGAAGTAGATACTTGTTCGACAACATAAATCACTCAGGCTTAGACGGTATTCTCCGCTAATTCCAATGTTTCGGCAGCTTCCAGCCATTCATTTTCGGTTTGTTGTAACTGCTGTTTTAGTGTCGCCTGTTGTGCCAGCAATTCTTTCAAAAGGTCTTTGTTGTCAGCTTCGTAAAGTGAGCTGTCTGCCAGTTTTTGCTCGATGTCCTGTAATTGCTGCTGAAGCTTGCCCAGCAGCTTTTCACTTTTGCGCACTTGGTCGAGATAGGGTTTGAGTTGCTGGCGACGGGTGGCTTCCTGCTGGCGAAGCTGGCGTTTGTCGATGCCGGAGGTTTTGCTGGTTGTCGTGTTTTCCTGTTGGGCACTGCCACGTCGATGTTCGCTCAGCCATTGCGCATAATCGTCAAGATCCCCGTCATAAGCCCGGGCA
>QIGJ01000042.1 GCA_003229995.1 Gammaproteobacteria bacterium
TCCTGCATCCATGCAGTCGTCAATCAGAACGAACGAAGTCGCACTAAATCTGAGCGCTAGACTGGGAAGTTATTACGTGCCCATTCCTAATCTAAACCTGACCATCCGCCTCTGCTGCCAGCAGCGCCTGCTCATCCAGATAATTAAGGACATCGTACATCAATGCCTCCGTACCTTCACGTTGCACCGCAGAAATACGATACACCCGCGCTGCACTTCCACTCTTTCCGCTCAATGCCGCTTCAATGGCCTCGCAACGGGCATTACGCTCATCTACCGGTAACAAATCAAGCTTATTTAATACCAGCCAGCGTTCACGGGAAGCCAGTTCACTGCCTTCCCTCGCATCACTGAATTTGTTCAGTTCGTTGACGATGGTATGCACGTCATCCACCGGGTCATGACCATCCAGTGGTGCCATATCCACCAGGTGCAACAACAACCGGGTACGCGACAGGTGTTTAAGAAACTGAATGCCCAGCCCCACGCCTTCAGCAGCACCTTCGATAACTCCCGGAATATCGGCGATCACAAAGCTTTGATGCGGCGCAGGGCTGACCACGCCAAGGTTGGGATGCAAGGTGGTAAACGGATAATCCGCCACCTTGGGTCGTGCATTGGAGACCACGGTAATGAGTGTTGATTTACCAGCATTGGGCAGACCCAACAAACCCACATCGGCCAACACGTTCAGCTCCAGCGCCAGATCACGCACTGCGCCCGATGTGCCCGGCTTGCTCTGATAGGGCGTGCGGTTGGTGCTGCTTTTAAAGCGTGCATTGCCCAGGCCGTGAAAACCACCTCTGGCGACCAGCAATCGCTGCCCTTCTTTCACCACATCGCCAATCACTTCACCGGTATCAGCATCGTGCACCAACGTACCCACAGGCACTGGTACAATCAGATCCTCACCGGATTTTCCGGTGCAATTTGCACTCATGCCGTTAGTCCCCCGCTCAGCACGATAAACGCGCTGAAAGCGAAAATCCGCCAGGGTGTTCAACCCGGTGTTGCCTTGCAAATAAACACTACCACCATCGCCGCCATCGCCACCGTCCGGCCCTCCTCTGGGCACATATTTTTCACGGCGAAAACTCACGCAGCCGTTACCACCATCACCGGCGTCAACTTTGATTCGGGCTTCATCAACAAATTTCATAACTTCAATATCTATCTAAGCGGTGACATAAAAAAGGCCTCGATCTACGAGGCCTCTCCATAACGCTGTTTCCTACTCTGTTTTTCCAACGAAATACCTTTACGCAGGCACCACGTTGATAAAAGTACGATTCTTTGGCCCCTTCACCGCAAAAAGCACTTTGCCATCCGCCTTGGCGAACAGGGTGTGGTCCTTGCCGCAACCCACATTGTTTCCGGGGTGAAACTTGGTGCCGCGCTGACGCACGAGAATGTTACCCGCCTTGACCACTTCACCGCCATAGCGTTTGACGCCCAGACGTTTAGATTCTGAATCGCGACCGTTACGGGTACTGCCCGCTGCCTTTTTATGTGCCATTTCTCTGTTCCTCTGACTTTATATCTCAGATAATCAGGTCTGAATGCCCGTAATCTGTAATTCAGTGTAGCTCTGACGATGCCCCATTTGCTTACGATGGTGCTTGCGACGACGGAATTTGATGATTTCGATTTTTTTACCACGGCCGTGAGATTTGACGGTTGCCGTCACTTTCCCGCCAGCAACCAATGGCGAGCCCACGTTAACATTGTCACCATCAACCACCATCAGCACCTGATCAAGCTCGACCGTGGCACCCTCATCGGCATTGATTTTTTCAACCTTGAGGGTCGCCCCTTCTGAAACCTTGTATTGCTTGCCACCGGTTTTAATTACCGCGTACATGGCCGTATTCTCCAAATAATTACTGCGCTAAAAATTCGTTTTATTCTCGTCACCCTACTCTCACACTGAGTACGAGACCTGTCGGACACAGGACATCCTGGACGGAATTGACTCTGACCAGACAAAGGCGGCGAATTTTAACGTTTACAGAACGGCACGTCAAACCCCATAATGACCGACTTCCCTGCCATTTTAGAGGTTCGTCCACTGACCGTTGTACTGCCATGCTCAGCTCCACACTCAACAATAATCCTGAAGCCCTGACCGAAACACCGGCTGGGATATCAACATCGCAAACCATCGAGCACGTCAATGAGCTTGTGGCTGACGATATGGTTGCCGTGAACCAGCTCATCGAAAAACGGCTGCAATCAGAAGTGGTGCTGGTCAATCAGATTAGCCGCTACATTATTCATAGCGGTGGCAAGCGCCTACGGCCGGTGCTGGTGCTACTCTCGGCGCGAGCCTTTGGCTATGCCGGTGGGCAACATTTTAACCTGGCTGCCATCGTGGAATTCATCCACACCGCTACCTTGCTGCACGATGATGTCGTAGACGCCTCCGACCGTCGTCGTGGCCGGGAAACGGCCAACGCCTTATGGGGCAACGAAGCTGCTGTCCTGGTGGGGGACTTTCTTTATTCCCGCGCCTTTCAGATGATGGTGGATACCCGACGCATGCGAGTGATGGAAATTCTCGCCCACGCCACCAACGTGATCGCCGAAGGCGAAGTGTTGCAACTGCTCAACTGCAACGACCCGGATACCACCGAACAACGCTACCTCGATGTCATCCATTGCAAGACCGCCAAACTGTTCGAAGCCGCTGCACAACTGGGCGCAGTACTTTGTAATGCAACCCCCGAGCAAGAACAGGCCATGGCCAGATACGGCATGCACTTGGGCACCGCATTTCAGTTAGTGGACGATGTGCTGGACTACAGCGCCTCATCAGAAACCATGGGTAAAAACGTCGGTGACGATCTCGCCGAAGGCAAACCAACCTTACCGCTGATTCACGCCATGCGATGGGGCACCAAGGTGCAATCGACATTGATCCGCAAGGCCATCGAAACCGGTGGGCGCGATAACATTACCGAGGTCATGGCCGCCATTGAATCCACCGATGCCATTGCGTACACTGCGTGCAAGGCGCGGGAGGAGGCCGATTTGGCCATTGCGCAACTGCAAAACATCCCCGCTTCCCACTACGCTGACGCCTTGAAAACCCTCGCAGATTTCTCTGTCAACCGTACCTACTGATGACCGTTAACGTAACAACATTATTCGGCGTGTAGCGCAGCCTGGTAGCGCACTTCGTTCGGGACGAAGGGGTCGGAGGTTCAAATCCTCTCACGCCGACCATATCCCTCAGGGTCTACTGCTCCTTTAAAGACGGCACCCCCTTAATTTATAGCCTCACAAGCGTCTTTACGAGGTACTGTGAGTGCGGATAAGCCTTGGGTCGGCGCTTTAGGCTCTATATGGATTCCAGGATCGTGGAAAAGTCACAACCTAAAACCACTAATTTGGCTGAAATGTGTGCAGAATAAACCCTGTTATCTGTTAAATTTGTTAATTTAGCACCCCAATTCGCTTGTTTACTCAATCAGCCAAATAAGACCCTGGAATCCATAGAGAGCCAATATTTAAAGCAGCCGCATGTATCTACGGCCAAGTTGCTTCGCGGAGAAGAGCCTCGCGATTAATTTTTCACTTTGAAAGGGCTGGTAATAGTGTTTAGATATGTTGCTTTACGTCCCTTGATTTATGCAATACACGAATAATGGTAATTGAACTTTCTTCTAAGGTGTAAATAATCATGTGGCTAATAGAGGGACAAATGCGGATAGGGGGATTAAAATTCGTTCTTATGCGGTGTTTTTTAGGCGAATGAATAAGAGAATTTAGCGTATTTTCAATACTATCGACGTAGGCATCGGCTTGACTAGCCCCCCATGTTTTGCAGCCATATATCCAAATACCAATTAAATCCTCTTCTGCAAGGGGAAGTTTATCAATTCTTAGCATCTAAACCCATTCTTTGTCTGGCTTTGTTTTTAATGTCTGTCATGCTCAAGGGGGAGGGTTGGCCACTTTCTATGCCGTTAGTAATGGCTTGCTGTAATGCTTGTTGTTTAATTTCTTGATAAGCGATTGCCGAAATTAATACACCTCTTTCCTTACCGTTTCGTGTAATAGAAACAGGTTCACTTTGCACGCTCATTAGAAGATCACCAAAATTGTTTTGGGCTTCTGTTGATGAAATTGTTTTCATGTTGCTGCCTCTCTTTAGTATTAGCTAACTTAGCTATAATAGCTAAAGCTCACGTTGGCCGCAAGGTGAAAGAAACAACCCCGCAGCAAGCTATCTCGCTACGCGAAGCGGGGTATTAAACTACCCGTTCAAACGCTTACGCAGCAAGCTGCGAGGAATTGAACCCAAAGAGATTAAAAGTTATGACTGATGAAGGCTATAAAGCTGATGATAGATGTGGTAATTAATGACCAAACAGAGAAAACGGTATTATTTTGTTGTCCCCGGTGATTTTGAGCAAAGAATAGCAATATAAGGAACGTGCAAAAACCCGACTCATCCCGCCCCATTCAGCGCAACGCTGCCTTATTAAGTGTTTCAACAACGTGTTGCATCAATAGGGCACCGCTCTCAAGTAATGCCTGGGCCTCTTTTTCAGTACGTTCTTTGCTGCCACGCTGTTGTTCATCGGACTGTTCGCGTAGCTGTGCCACCAGGGCCACCGTGTCGGATGGCACCCGGGTGTTGTTGACCAGATGGGATTCGATGAAGGTAATACTCAAAGGAGTGGCGTCATGACTATCCAGTCGAGCCAGAGATTCCAAACCGCCTTCCACAGCCTCACTCAGAGCAGGCAATGCCTCGATCACAAAACCACCATCCGCTAACACTTTCGCCATGCTGTGCTTGCGTTCGGCCTGTTCAAGTCGTTGGCGTGCTTTTTCTATCCGCCGCGCCTGCGCCTGTTGTTGCGATTTGTCCGTGGCGACAGGCTGATGCAAGGTTTGAATGTCCTGGTTCAGGCTTAATACACCACTTTCGATCAACCGTTGAATAGTGTCGTAGGTCGCTCTGTCCAGCACTTGCAAAGATTGCCCCGGCAAATTGTTGTCAACGCTTTGTTGCAGGGTGTTGCAAAGTGGTTCATCAAGCTGATCAACCACGGCGATGATGGTTTGTCTGGCCCCTTGCGTATGCACTTGTAACCAGTCAAGCCGCCCGGCTCCCTGAACAACGCTGTCTTCGCGCAAACGCTGCAAGGGGTCGTGATCGGGTTTCGCTGTTTCGGGTTGTTCTGGCGGAAGACCGGGTTGCCCCATCAGCTCCCCCATGCGCTCCATAAAGGCGGCACGCCCCGACGGCATTTTCATCGATGTCAGTTCACCGACACCATCCACCACTTCCTGCGCCAGATTCTTTTTCTGATCGAGCAAATGCAACATACGATGTTCAATGGAGTTTTCGCACACCAGGTTGATCACCTGCACCGGACGCGTTTGGTGTTTACGCCAAGCACGGGCAATGCGTTGCTCCAGCTTGGCCGGGTTCCAGGGCAGGTCGAGGTTGATCACCACATCCGCATTTTGCAGATTAAGGCCGGTACTGCCGGAATCACTGGAGAGGAACAAGCGACAGTCAGGGTCATCCTTGAAGCGTCGAATCTCAACGCGCCGTTTGCCTTGCGGGATTTTGCCGGTATGTAAGGCGTAGCCAATACCCAATTTGTCGGCCAGGCCACAAACCAGATCGAGCATGCGCACCCATTCCGAAAAAATAATAATTTTGTGGTCACCTTCGTCCAGCAGATCACCGAGAATTTTCTCAAGCTCTTCCAATTTAGGAGAATCACTGCATTCCTGGTCGAGAATATAAGGTGTATCGCAGAGCATGCGCATACAGGCCAACCACTTTTGCAGTTTTTCCCACTCTTCCTTGCGCAGCGGACGACGTTGCGCCATGTTCATCAGGCGGGCGACGCGACCGTTGTACTCGTCGTAACGTAATTCCTGTTCCGGGGTCATGGAGACAAAATAATTGTTGACGGTACACTCCGGCAAATCACCTTCGACTTCTTCTTTGCGCCGCCGTAACATGACCGGTCGCAGACGGCGGTGCAACTCATCGAGATTTTTATACCCACAAGGCTGACCCTTTTCATCCAACTGATAAAAATCACGGTTGAAACGAAACAACGGGCCAAACAGTTGCGGATCAAGAAATTGCACGATGGAGTAAATTTCGTCGATGCGGTTTTCCAGCGGCGTGCCGGTCAGCACAAAGGCATAAGGACTCTTGAGTCGTTTGACTGCATTGGCGGTTTTGGTCTGCCAGTTTTTGATGCGCTGCGCCTCGTCGAGGATGATAATATCGGGTGCCAACAGCGACTGAATCTCATCGGCATCGTACATAACCTGTTCATAGTTGCCGAGATAAAAAAAGCTCTCCTGACGATACTGTTTCAAACGCGAGGCCCTCGATCCCTGAATAATCAGCGAGCCTAGACTGGAGAATTTCTCAATCTGTTCTTCCCATTCAGCCTTGAGGGAAGCGGGACTTATAACCAATACCCGTTGCACGCCACGCAACTGTCTTAACAGTTCACAGGCAGCGATGGCCTGCACCGTTTTGCCCAGTCCCATTTCGTCGGCCAGCAGAGCGCGCTCGGTAAAGGCGAGGTGACACATGCCCTGTTGCTGGTAGGGATAGAGGGGAATATTAACCACATCGAGCGTGCGTTTACCGCTGGCGACATCGCTGTCGAAAGTCTGGCGTGCCCGATCTCGTCCGGCAACGCGTGTCCGTCGTTCCAGCCAGGGGGCGATGTGTTGCGAAACTCGCACCTTGTCACGCAAGGCTTTGGATGAATCAGCAAGCTGGCGGTGCAGCTGTGGCATCGCGCTATCGGCGTCTTTCAGCAGCGTACCGTCAGTGGAAAAAAATGGCTCCAGCAGATTGCGAAGCCTGGAGTGAGGCCGATTGCGTTGTGGCCAGCGTATTTTTATTTGTTCGTCGCACCGATCAAGAAAAATCTCCACCAACGGGCTACCTTCCTCCGCAGCCACGCAGAAAAGACGTTTTTTCCCCTTTGTCAGCTTATGCAGGACTGCTTCGATGTGTTTGCAGGTACCCAGGCGATTGACCGTATGATCAGGACAACCACAAGTATTGATTGCTTCGGCCAGCGCGCGAATTTCGACGTCATAGCTGCCACCGCTGTCAGAGCTAACCCGGTAATCACCGTAAAACGGATCGGTTACTGACAACCCGGTGTTTACTTTTTCGATGCGACCGGGCTCAGCAATACCACGCTGGCGACGACGTTCGATTTCGTCCTGATCACTGGTCCGCCAACCCTGGGGAGAGAATGTAACCTGCTTTCTGGCAGATCGCTTTTTCGTCTTCTTTTTTCTTGCCGTCATAACATTCCTGGACCTTTCGGGGATTTGTTGAAGATTATCCGCCAAAGGGTATCAGAAATGTATGCAATACGGTTTGTGACAACATCAAAAAACTGAACGTTTTAAATGTGAATTAAGGGCTAAAAAAACGCGACTTTTAAAAAAATCACTAAGTGTTAACATAGAGATCGCAGAGAACACAGCGTTTTAGTGTTTTTCTCTGCG
>QIGJ01000112.1 GCA_003229995.1 Gammaproteobacteria bacterium
TGCATCCATGCAGTCGTCAATCAGAACGAACGAAGTCGCACTAAATCCGGGCGCCAAACAGGGAAGTTATTTCGTGCCCATTCCTTAGCTCACATTGAATGTTTGCAACCAAAATCCATTAAAACCGTCTATTTCCTGTTAATCGATAGATTGCTTTCAATGAATGGGAAAACAATTTTTACAAAAATTAACGCGTTGCGGAAAACTGAGCGCCATAACAGCTCATTAGTTTTAATACAATGACCCTAAACGATTGACCTGTGGCAGAAATATAGAGTAGCCTGCCCTTGATCGTACTGCTGTAAAAAGGAGAACAGCATGCATGTTGCAACCGCCGACTCAACGCTTGAGTCTTCCAAAGAGGCCGCAGGTCAACTTTGGGAGCAGCTGTCAGACCGTCTGGGCAATCCCCCTGACTGGATCGTTATTTCCCCATCCGTCCGCTACGATATTCCCCAAGTACAACAAACATTAAGCAACCTCGGAGCCAAACGTTTCCACGGAAGCACTTCCTGTCTCGGGGCAATGACTGAACGGGGGGTGGTCAATACCGAAGGACGGGGTGTTGCTGCCTTCGGTATTGCTGACCCTGATGGTGATTATGGTGTGGGTGAGGCATCGCTGGACACGACAACATCACCGGAAGCAGCAGCTTGTCAGGCACTGGATACCGCACTCAATGACGCCGGACGACCCGGTGAAGTACCCAGCCTGATATGGATCAGTGCTCCCCCCGGTTGTGAAGAAAGAGTGATTAACGGGCTTGAAACCTCGCTGGGTGCGGGTGTACCTATCGTCGGTGGCAGCTCTGCCGACAACGACGTCAGCGGCCAATGGGCCCAACTGACCCAAGCTGGTGTATACCTTAATGCCGTTATCGTCTCGGTACTGTTTCCGTCGACAGAACTCCATTTTGCATTTCACAGTGGTTATGAACCGACAGAAATAAAAGGCCGCGTGACCCGCGCCGATGGTCGTATTTTGTATGAAATTGATGGACAGCCCGCCGCAGAGGTTTATAACGACTGGACCGGTGGCGTGCTCCAGGATGCGTTTACAACAGGCGAGCAAAACGTGCTGCCTCTGACGACATTGCACCCGCTGGGCCGGGTGGTCGGCAGCGTTGGCGGCACAGCCTATCATCAACTGTCCCACCCGGACCACATTACCCCGGAACAGGGTCTAAGCTTATTTTCAAATGTTAACGTCGGTGATGAACTCTGGCTGATGAAAGGCACCCGAGACAGTCTGGTCGAACGGGCAGGACGAGTGGCCCGGGCAGCGATGCGAACCGGCAATATCGAACCGGGTGATGTCGCCGGTGGTTTGGTGATTTATTGTGCTGGCTGCATGTTAACCGTCCAGAATCAAATGGATAGTGTGGTTGGGCATCTTAATGATGCCTTGGAAAAACGCCCCTTCCTGGGCTCGTTTACCTTCGGCGAACAGGGCTGCTTTATCGGTGGTGAAAATCGCCATGGAAATTTGATGATTTCAGTCCTGCTGTTGGGAAATGCCCCTGCTTAGCACATGAAGCAAGTCAATGAAGAACTTCGGGAGAGTTTAGTCGAACTTCAAGTTCAGCTTGAACAAGAGCGTGCTTGGCGTCAGGAAGGTGATTTACTGCTTGAGGGCGTTACCAGTCTGGCCGTTGCGCGAGACCCCGAAGCCGTTTATGCCGTTCTTGTCGATGTGCTGGGCCCATTGCTGCACTTTGATGTTGCCGCTTTGTTTTTGGTGGACGACAGCACATTAGTATCAATGGCCGCAGAAGATCACTCACTCGCCGGAGTTCGACTGAATATCGACTCCGCCTTACGGCGGGTATTGCTCGGTAAGCCTGTGGCGGTCTTTGATACCTCGAAACAACCCGCCTGGGCAACACAATCCCCCGCCTTGCTCGGCCGCGTCCGTTCAGCGTTGCACATTCCCATTTTCGCCGGAGAGAGTATTGCCGTACTGATTTGCGTCCATGCTGAAAAAGGCTTTTTCGCCGCCCGTCATACTCGTATCGCGCAGCGTATTATGCCGATGGTGTCAGCCGCCCTACTCTCTATTCAGGGCTTTCAACTACGCCTTAAAAGTGAGCAGCAAAGCCAAGCCGCAACCGCGATTGCAACGCACCGCGATCTTCTTGAGCGTGCTCTGGGCAGTGTAGGAGCCGGTGTTGGCTACGTGACATCCGCAAACCTGGTGCCACTCGGGCGTACGTTGCATGAGATTCTTGCAGACTGGAAAACACCAGACGCTTGGTGGTTACACTACCGCAACCACTTGCACCCCGGACATACGGTACTCATCAATGATACCAGCCCAACGGGTAACCGCTTTACTCATGAAGCCACACTGATGGACACCACAGGCGATGATCAGCTGTTACTGATTGCCGATGTAACCCGTTGGGTGCTTGCCGAGCAGGCCTTGCAAGACATGAATGCCGAATTGGTTGTTGCGCGTGATGCCGCACTGTCCGCGAACCGCGCCAAATCCAATTTTCTCGCCAACATGAGCCATGAACTGCGCACACCGTTGAATGCCATTATGGGCTATACCGATTTGCTGGCCGAAGATGCACAAACACGCAAAGAAATGGAGACACTTAGCTATCTTGAGCAGGTATTACAGGCTGCCACGCAACTCCTGTCCCTCATCAATAATGTGCTTGATTTATCCAAAATCGAGGCTGAGCCCATTAACATGCATTTAGGCTGGGTCGATCTGGATAGCTTACTGAAAAACATCCGCGTGACAATCACACCTATTGTTGAGCAGCATGGCAATACCTTGCAAATCACCTGCAAAGTCTCCCAAAGTAAAATCTGGGCTGACAGAGAACGTTTACAGCAAGTACTTCTGAATCTCCTGTCGAATGCCGCCAAGTTTACCACTGCTGGACTTATTGAAATTTATGTTGCCTTATGTCACACAGATGATGGCAGGGAGCAATTCGCATTTGAAGTGCGAGATACCGGGGTTGGTATTCCAGCGGATCACCTGAAAGATATTTTCCAACCTTTTTCCCAAGTCGATACCAGTAACACCCGGCGTTATGGGGGCACCGGTCTTGGGTTAACGATCAGTCGCAATTATTGTGAATTAATGGGAGGCAGCCTGATAGTCACTTCGACGGTAAACGCCGGATCGACATTCACCGTATTATTACCCGTAACCTATCCGTCAGATAGCAATGAAGGTGATGAACACAAAGAACGGGTAGAACATTGAACATTTAAAAA
>QIGJ01000126.1 GCA_003229995.1 Gammaproteobacteria bacterium
TGAATTTGAAACGAGGTGGTGGCGGCTTCCAGCATCACATCACCATGTTCAGCACGTAGAATATCTTTACCGTGAATGTCGAGCTGTAACGGTCGGCCGCCACGCAGGCGAAAAACAGCGGCGTTAAGGGCGACATAACGATTCATGGATGACAGGTTGCCCATCACCAGATGAGTGTTGTCCACTGTGGGTAGAATACCGATCATTGCCAGCTCAGCACCCATGCCCCGCGAGACAGCACAACCCGCCTGCCAACCGGTTTGCAATGCTGTTTCCAGTGTAGAGAGCGCTGCACCGCGCAGGTTCACCGGGTCAACATTGAATTCTACGTTAAAGGTCGCTAGTTCGGGAGAAACCAGTGGATTGTTAAGACGTTGCAGAAATGCGGCATTAATGGGCGCTGGACCAAGTGCCTTGTCTACCAGCCAAGCTTCCAGTTCAAAACCAGCCACTGGTGGATCATCATCAAAACGGCCTTCGTCAAAGTAACGGGCCAGCAAAGCGGTCTCCTCACGGAGACGCTGTGCAAAGGTCTCGAATTCCCGTTGATTGAAGCGGGTGTGGTCGATTTCCTGGCCCATGCTTTCATTAACGTCGAATTTGCGTGTGACGTCCACATTTTTCGAGGTTTTTCATTCAGTGTTGCATCACACTTAAAGAATGGAAGTTATTGCGTGCCCATTCCTAATCAATTTTCCTCGCTCGCCGCTTTGTCGGTAAATTTTTCCATTTCTTTATCTTCTTCTGGTATCAATTGATTAAGCAACTCTATTGATATGAATTTTTTATTGGCATGCAAATTTGATGCATAAACATGGATGATTCCCGGACTGTCAGGCGAGCGATCAATAAACTCGGACAGTTGCTTTTTCTCTGCAATGAAGTCATGTGATAATTTATTCTGTATGTTTTTGTGGACCAGAAATTTATACTCTGTACCGATGAGACTAAATTTAGCCAATCCCTTTTTCTCCAGCTTTCTTAATTCTTCCAATTCATCTGAACTCATGGGTGTCACCTGCTTTATTGATATATTATTTTTTTCGATGCACAGAAAAAGTGATTTTACCGTTAATTCTTTTATTTTTTTGTAAAGTCCGCCAGGCATCATTGGCTTTTCGACAAAGGCATCATATCCATATTCAAAACATTGCTTCCGATGAGACGAGTTCGACGTATAGGCAATGATAGGAAAATATTTTGTTGCCTGTCGGATACGCTGGATGGCCTCCATACCATTCATTATCGGCATTTCGATATCCATAAGACCGAGATCATATTTCCCGTCATTTTTTAAAGCATATTCCACTGCCTCTTTTCCGTTTGAGGCGATATCAAAATCGTACCCCCAATGTTCCATCAGCCTCATGTTTAATGACTGAAGAATGGGTGCATCTTCTGCAATAAGTATATTCATGGGTGGTTCCTTTTCCCGTTGACTGTTACCTAGATCCTGCAAGTGATCGTGCTTACGCAGTGCACCAAAAGTAGGCGCTCTTAGGCGAGATATTGATTTGTAGAGTGAATGACAACTTTGAGCGTAACCCTCATGGTGATTACCGAAAAGTTTCATCTCACTCTACGACATCAACTGATGTGTTAGGCTTAAGAAATGAGCAGGGAAACAGCCCTGCGATAACACATATCGCATTATCCCCCTATTTACCTGTTAACGGCAATACACATCAGAAGTTCGTAGCAGGCACGGAGCGTTTCCCGTCATGCGGGCCAGCGGGTATAATCACTGGCTTTTCTGGCGCGGTTTTTTCCACGTCTGACGCGAATCACACAAAGAACTGCGAAACATGTCGACACAAAATGCGAATATCCCTGATGTTTCAACCTTTCAGGGTCTGATCCTTGCCCTGCAACAATACTGGGCCGAGCAAGGCTGTGTGATTTTACAGCCGCTGGATATGGAGGTCGGTGCGGGCACGTTTCACCCTGCAACATTCCTGCGTGCCATTGGCCCTGAACCCTGGGCTGCTGCGTATGTGCAGCCTTCCCGTCGACCCACCGATGGTCGCTATGGCGAGAACCCGAATCGCTTGCAGCACTATTATCAGTTCCAGGTGGTGATCAAACCCTCACCACTGGATATTCAGAAGCTATACCTAGACTCGCTGAAAATGCTCGGGCTAAACCCACTGAAACACGACATCCGTTTTGTGGAAGACAACTGGGAATCCCCCTCTCTGGGTGCCTGGGGGTTGGGCTGGGAGGTATGGCTCAACGGCATGGAGGTGACGCAATTTACCTATTTCCAGCAGGTAGGCGGTCTGGAATGCAGGCCCGTCACGGGTGAAATTACTTACGGGCTGGAACGCATCGCGATGTATTTGCAGGGTGTGGACAGTATTTATGATCTCACCTGGGCTGACGGCCCATTGGGCAAAATCAGTTACGGTGATGTGTTTCACCAAAATGAGGTGGAACAATCTGCGTACAATTTTGAACATGCCAACACTGAGAGGCTGTTTCAGGCATTCGATGATTGCGAAAATGAATCGCAAAAACTCATCGAAGCCGGTCTGCCGCTGCCCGCCTATGAGCAAGTGCTGAAAGCTTCGCACTGCTTTAATTTGCTGGATGCGCGTCACGCTATTTCGGTGACTGAGCGCCAGCGCTACATTTTGCGTGTACGCACACTGTCCCGCGCAGTGGCTCAGGTCTATCTTGAGGCACGGGAAAAACTCGGTTTCCCCATGTGCAATACAGTGACTTCCTCTTTACGTAATGAAGGGGATGCAGCATGAATACCCATGACCTGTTAATCGAAATTGGTACAGAAGAACTGCCTCCCAAGGCACTGAAAAAATTATCAGAGGCCTTTGGTCGCGGTATTGAGGATGGATTGAAGGCTGCGGATCTTGCCCATGGCGAGGTGTCGTTGTTCGCCAGTCCCCGCCGCTTGGCTGTGCTGGTATCTGATCTGGTCGAAAGACAGGCCGACAAAAAAATTGAACGCCGTGGCCCGGCACTACTGGCGGCCTTTGACGATGAGGGCTGTCCGTCCAAAGCCGCTGAAGGTTTTGCCCGTTCCTGCGGTGTGGCATCCGTGGCTGATCTTGAACACCTGAAAACCGACAAGGGTGCGTGGCTGATGTATCGTGCCGAACAACCGGGGCAAAGCACGGCCTCACTGGTGCCGGGCTTTGTAACAGCTTCGCTGGATAAACTCCCCATCCCCAAACGCATGCGTTGGGCGGATCTTGACGCGCAGTTTGTGCGCCC
>QIGJ01000212.1 GCA_003229995.1 Gammaproteobacteria bacterium
GCTTCTTCAAGTGGATTTAAATCCTCTCGCTGAATGTTTTCGATCAGAGCCATTGCCAAAGCAGCCTGGTCACTGACCTCTCGTACCACTACGGGTACCTCTTGCAATTCGCTCAATTGTGCCGCACGCCATCGTCGTTCGCCGGCAATTATTTCATAACGCTGATTTTCACCAGGCAATTTTCTGATGACTATGGGCTGAATGATTCCTTGTGTTTTTATTGAATCGGCTAGTTCCTGTAAAGAATCTTGCGTTATTGTGCGGCGAGGCTGATACTTTCCCGGCTGAAGCCGTTCTATGGATAGTGTTCTCAGCTCTCCGTCATTGGGTTGTTGATTTATACTTGCAGATTGTGAGTTCGCCAGCAAGGAACCTAAACCGCGCCCCAGTCCACTTTTTTTCTTTACGGCCATAAACTCTCTACTTAAATAATTATTTTTTATTTTGCTTTAATTGAAAAACCAATACGCCATCATCCGCAACTTGCAGGGCTGAGCCAGGTGGTGTCGTTTCTTCTGGCTGATTCTTTATGGGTAAATCTTTTTTTAACACGATGGGCGACGGCTCATGATTAGATGAACGTGATAACGCTTGGGCCAAAACTTCCTGTGCCAATGCCAGATACGCTTTCGCTCCGCGTGACCCTTTATCATAATACATAACAGGTAAGCCATAACTGGGTGCCTCTGCCAATCGTACATTACGCGGAATAAAAGCGCGATATACGAGAGAACCAAAATGTTCATCCAGCTGCGCAGAAACGTCATTGGCTAAATTATTACGCCCGTCAAACATCGTTCTTAACAAGCCTTCAATTTTCAGAGAAGGGTTCAATGTACTACGAACACCTTCAACGGTCGTCATCAATGCACTTAAGCCTTCAAGCGCAAAATATTCACACTGCATCGGTACAATAACCGCTTCTGCTGCAACCAACGCATTCAGGGTGAGCATATTCAACGAAGGTGGGGTGTCGATTAAAATGTAATCATAATGATCACGAATATCAAGAATGGCATTGCGCAGACGATGCTCCCGATTCGCCAGTGTCGTTAACTCTACCTCAGCGGCCGTGAGGTCTCCATTAGTGGGCGCCAAAGCGTAGCCACAAGGCAGCCCGTCTACGATAGCATCAACCAAAGCAACCTGATCCAGCATGACATCACAGGTCGAATAATAGAGTTCTGCTTTATCGAGACCGCTGCCCATCGTGGCATTGCCTTGCGGATCCAGGTCAATTAAGAGCACTGTTTGATCTAGTGAGGCCAAGGAGGCGGCCAAATTAATCGCAGTGGTTGTTTTACCAACCCCGCCTTTCTGATTGGTAATTGCAATAATTTTAGACATGATCGTTATATAATTAAAAAAGAAGTTTTTAAGTTGGTTTAATAACAGCAACATGACGTTCAGCATCGATGCCCGGGATATCAAGTCGTGTAATCTGGTCTAAGTGAAACGACGGAGGCACTGCTGTTAATTCTTCAGCGGGATAACCCCCTTTCATAAAAACAACTTGTCCTTGTTGAGCGCACAACTTGCCTGCAACGTGCAGCAATTTGGCTATTGTCGAAAACGCTCGGGATATTATAGTGTCAAACAACACTTCGTGTGTAAAATGCTCGATACGATCGCTGCTGATCTCGACATTATCCAAGCCCAGTTCAATCACGACCTGAGTAAGGAAACGGGTTTTTTTCTGTGTACTGTCAAGGAGTAAAAACTGCTTTTCCGGGTATAAAATAGCCAATGGAATGCCGGGCAAGCCCGCGCCCGTGCCGACATCAAGTATCTTTTCGCCCTGAATATAGGGTGCAACCAATAAGCTATCCATCAGATGGTGAGTGATCATGGCATTGAGGTCTCGGATAGCCGTTAAGTTATACACACGATTCCATTTATTAATCAATTCTAAATGTTGAGTTAATTTCAAAATCTGTATATTCGACAGGGTTAAATCAAGTTGTGATGTCGCTTTTCGAACTTGAGTTAATAATATCGAATCTGGTTTTGTGGTGGTTGTAGCCATGTAACGAAGGATACAGGAATTCTATCGTTTCAGCTGAGCAATCATCCGTATGGCTACTATGTAAGCGTAAGAGTTGCTGCAAAAATGTTGATTTGTTGTTTTTAGTCATTTATAGTTTTTGTCGTGTTGGATTTAAGCCATACTGTCTCTTGATCTGGAAGGTAACTGATGAATAAAAATTTGATTTCTTTGGCTGTTGCTGCGGTATTCTCGCTGCCTGTTGTTGTTTCTGCCGGTACGGAAGTTTATGGTTTGGCGCACATTTCGTTAGGATTTGTTGATAATGATGCGGAAGGTGATGCTGAAAGCTCTTCAATTGTAATGAATTGGAATGACTCTAATATTGGTTTTAAAGGCAGTGAAGATCTGGGCGGCGGCTTGAGTGCGGTCTATCAAGCAGAGGTTGGCGTGGATTTTTCTGGTGGTGAGGGCGGTACGGGTGAAAAAGCAGACGGTCTTGGTAAGTTTCGTAATACTTACTTAGGTTTTTCCGGTGATTGGGGCACAGCTATTATGGGGCGTCATGAGACGCCTTTTAGGAGCGCTACGGCGAAATTGGATCCCTTTGATAATACGGTTGGTGATTTTTCGGGGGTGTTAGGCGTGTCTTCTTCAGGTATTCGTCATGATGTTCGCATGAGTAATATGGTTGCTTATCTTTCTCCAGACATCAGTGGGTTTAGTTTTCAGTTGGCGTATGGTTTGGATGATGCGGCGGGATTAGGCTCGACTTCTGCGAGTGCTCAACAACAACTTGGAGCCATGAGTTTTGCTGGAATTTACTCAAACGGACCTCTCTATGTGGTAGGCGCGTATCAGTCTGTGTTTGAAACCGGCGCTGCGAATGCAGGTAGTGAAAATGCAGATGATAAGGCCACTCGGGTGGGCGGTGGTTATACATTCGGCAACTTTACTGTTAGCGGCCTGTGGGAGAATATAGATGGTGGCGGTTCGGACAATGATCATGATGCCTACTACGCAAGTGGCGTATTCGCTATGGGTTCAACTGCGTTTGCATTAGGCTACGGTGTGGCTGATGATAATGGTACAGCAGCGGACTCTGGCGCGTCTTTGTTGTCATTTGCTGTGGTACGCTCTTTGTCTAAGCGGACCAAATTGTATTTGGCATATACCCAAGTAAAAGCTGAGAAAGGTGTGTTGATTAACAAAAATGTTGGATCTACGACAGCGGCACCCTCTACAGCGT
>QIGJ01000245.1 GCA_003229995.1 Gammaproteobacteria bacterium
CATGCCGTTGTTTTGCTTACGTCGGAATGACGGAATACTCAGAACTCCCCGACTGGCCGCGTGCATCGGGAAACCCTGTCACATTTGCGGTCATCCGTTCCTGCCCTGAAGATTTTCAAGTGGATGAAATCCTGAGCTTTGAGTTCGACGGTGAGGGTGAACATTTACTGGTTCATGTACGCAAGCGCAATCAGAATACCGCAGATGTGGCGCAGAAATTGGCCCGGCATGCTGGTGTGAAAGTCTGTGATATTGGATATGCCGGACTTAAAGACCGCAATGCCGTTACCATGCAATGGTTCAGCGTGTGGTTGCCGGGCAAACCCGACCCAGACTGGTCTGTGTTTGAAAACGAGGATTTACAGATTCTTGACAGTCAGCGCCATCGCCGTAAATTACAACGAGGCGCTTTACGGGGTAACCGTTTTGTCATTGTATTGCGTGACATTGAATGTGAGGAGCCCACCGATAAAGAAATTCTGCAACAGCAACTGGCTGTTATTCAAAAACAGGGTGTGCCCAATTATTTCGGTGAGCAACGTTTTGGACGTGGTGGAAAAAACCTGAGCGAAGCCGTTGCTATGTTCAATGGCCGACGAGTGAGGGCCAGACATCTGCGCAGCCTGTATCTTTCTTCAGCGCGCTCGTTTTTGTTCAACGAAGTGCTGGCGGCACGCATTACGGCAGGTAACTGGTTACAGGCATTGCCGGGAGAGGTCTTGATGCTTGCCGGTAGCCGCAGTTTTTTTGTTGCCGATGCATTAAATGAAGAAATTGAACACCGTCTGGCGAGTGGGGATGTGTTGTCTTCGGGGCCGCTATGGGGGCGGGGTGGGTTGCTCAGTCAACAGGATGCAGAGGTTCTGGAGCAA
Source organism: Gammaproteobacteria bacterium (assembly GCA_003229995.1). Lineage (GTDB taxonomy): Bacteria > Pseudomonadota > Gammaproteobacteria > SZUA-152 > SZUA-152 > SZUA-152. The sequence continues at coordinate 873 of QIGJ01000245.1, forward strand.
AACACACTTGCCGGGCAGGTCGTTTATCGTGAAGGATTGGAAGCGGCCGGTTTGAAACAGGAGCGTCGTGCCTTGCGATTGATTGTTGCTGATTTTCAGTGGGAATGGTTGCACGAAGGAAAAAGCTTGCAACTGTGTTTTGAATTACCTGCGGGTTGTTATGCCACCTCGGTGCTACGTGAACTGATCCATTTCCACCATTGAAACCATCGGATAATTGTTTTGGTGTATACCCGCAGCCATGGAGCAAATAAGGCATGCACACGGCCTAAATCTCAATCGCTACGAGTATATTGGTAACGTTGATGGGGTTCGCAAACTCACCGCCAACCTACAACACGCAGGAAACCAGAAAGTTATTACGTGTCCATTCCTGATGTTTCAGGCTTTGAACTGCGCCACCATTTGTTGCAGTTCGGTGGCAAGGTTGGCTAGGTCTTTGCTGGCGTGGGAAGTCTGTTCGGCACCTTGCGCTGATTCGTCACCTACCTGACTGATCGTCAACACGTTATGGTTGATTTCTTCAGCCACGGCACTTTGTTCTTCGGCAGCACTGGCAATCTGGGTGTTCATATCGTTGATGCGTGCCACTTCGTCAGCGATGGCGGTGAGGGCATCACCGGCTTTTGCCGTTTGCTCAACACCGATTTGTGCCTGTTCACGGCTTTCGTCCATGAGTTTTACCGCCTCTTTAGAACCCGTTTGCAGGGATTCGATCATTGCCTGAATTTCCTGAGTCGATTCCTGGGTACGTCCGGCCAGAGTGCGCACTTCGTCGGCGACCACGGCAAAGCCTCGACCTTGTTCACCGGCACGGGCAGCCTCAATAGCGGCATTGAGGGCCAGTAGATTGGTTTGTTCGGCAATGCCGCGAATCACATCCAGTACGGTGCCAATGCGATCACTGTCGGCTTCCACCCGCTGAATGGCTTCGGCGGATCGGCTGATGGCCTGGGCAAGGGTGTTAATCGTGTTGACCGCGTTATTAACCACCTGGCGTCCTGTGGACGATTCATCGTTGGCCGTAGAAGCTGCACCTGATGCTTCCACGGCGTGGCGGGCGACTTCCTGCACGGTGGTCGCCATCTCCTTCATGGCTGTGGCCAGTTGGTCGGTTTGCGATTGTTGTTTCTGGATACCATGACTGGTTTGCAGGGTGACGGTCGACATTTCTTCCGCAGCCGTAGCCAGTTGTGCTGTTGATCCCGTCACTTGTTGTACGATGTTTTGGAACTTGTCCAGCATGCTGTTGAGGCTGGTGGCCATGTCACCGGTTTCATCCTTGCTGTGGATATCGACGCGACGGGTCAGGTCGGATTGCTGTTCGATCATACTCATGGCATCTTTCAACAGGATCAACGGTTCTGTGAGTTTGCTGGCAAAGAACCTCATCGCAATGGCGAGCATAATCAGGATGTTCCAAAAAGTGGCCCAGAAGATGCTGTTTTCCATGACACGTACGGAAGTGAAGGCTTCGGTCACGTCGATTTCTGCCAATATGGCCCAGTCCAGACCCAGTATTTTTATCGGGGCATAGGCGGATAGCACTTCCACACCACGATAATCCCTGATAAGTTCAAAACCGGTTTTGCCAGACAGTGCACAGACAGTGCAGATTTCGTGGCGAGGGTATTGACGGGAAACAGGCCGATAGTGGTTTCTTTGCTGTCGATTGCGCCACGCACATTTTCTGACAGTTTCACGTTTTTGGTGGCCGTCATAAAACCCACTTTATCCTCGATGATGAAACGGCTCTGGCTGCGCATGAGGCCATCACTTCCCACTAAGTAGGTTTCGCCGGAGGTGCCCAGGCCGATCTCGCTCCAGCGCTTGGCATTGGTCATTACCCGGTTAATGCTGTCGATCGGCATTTGGAAAATGAGTACGCCTTCCAGTTTGCCGCTATCGTCAAAAATAGGGGAAGAGATAAATGAAGCAGGGCCATCGTAGGACGGTGTGTAGGGGGCGAAATCATCCAGATAAACAAAGTCCGCCCGGGTCGCGGTTTGTGCCGCCTTGAATGCGCGGCCAATGCCGGTGTTGGCATAGGGGCCGCTGATCAGTGAAGTGGCAAAGTCCAGTTCTTTGAAGACAGAGTACACGATTTTTCCGGTATCCGGGTCCACCAGGAAAATATCGTAGTAGCCAAATTTGTTGAGAAAATCACGGATGTGGGGGTGGTAGCGTGTGTGGATCTGGTCATAGTGGGAGCCATTGTCGGTTTTGACCAGTGCGTCTTTTGAGCCCAGAGGGTTACTGTTGGCTTTGATATAGGTGTATTGCAGGGCGACGGCATCGTCATCAATATCGCTATACATGTTTTGGGTGTTGATGTTTTCACCGTGGTTTTGATTTTTGTATTCATTGGCAAAATCATCGGTGTAATAGTGGGTGAGCTGGCTGCGGTATTGGTCGATATCAGCGTCCAGGGTTTCTTCCCGATAGCGGTAAAAAGCCGATTTGAATTCCTTCACGCCATCGATAATCATTCTATCGTTAGAGAAAGTCAGCACCTGTTTGCGGATGACGTTGAAATAGTCTTCAATTTGGGTCTTTTTGATTTCCCGCAGTGAAATCAATTGCTGTTCAGTTTGCGCTTCCAGGGCATGCCTTGCCGTATTGGTGGCCATTGTTTCGATAAAAATACCCGCCATAATTAGTGGGACTGCGGCGAGCAGAGAGGAACCAAGGATTATTTTTTTTTTGATGTTCATGTCTTTTTCCTTATACACCAGTCCGTTTAATCATTGTTCGCGTTCAGGGTATTTCGGCAAAGTGCAAAACATCTTTAGGCGGTATTCGGGGGACGTGGAATTCCATAGAAAATAAGGGTTTTTTGCAGGGAAAGCGAAACCTCTGCACGTTTGAGCAGTTGTAGTGGAGTGGTACTGACAAGTGGGGTTGTTATGAACGCAGAGACGCAAAGAACGCAGAGAAAAACACTAAAAACTTTGCGTTCTCGGCGTTGAATGCCCGGTGATTCTTTAAAAACAGGGAAGTTATTGCGTGCTCATTTCTTACGCCAGATAACGTGCAAGTAACCCCAACTTATCGGAGTGGTGCTCATTATTCTGTATGCTCCAGGGAATCAGTACTTGATGGCCGCTACCAGGGGCGACGTCCATTGGCTGGTTTTTAAGATCGCTCATGTGTGACAACACCACATCTCGATTGCCATCGGGATGAATTAATTGCAATGTATCACCCACGGAAAACTTGTTTTTCACTTCGATTTCGGCCAATCCGCGTTTTTTATCGATGCGGATAATTTCGCCGACAAACTGTTGTTCACTGCTGCGTGAATGCCCGGCGAGATAATTTTGTGTTTCGTGGCTATGGTGGCGTTCGTAAAAACCATCGGTGTAACCACGGTTGGCCAGCCCTTCGAGTGCGCCCAATAATTGTGGGTCAAGTGCTTTGCCGTCAACGGCATCATCAATGGCTTGCCGATAAACCTGTGCGGTACGCGCGGCATAATAATGTGATTTGGTACGACCCTCGATTTTGAGGCAATCGATACCAATTTCCACCAGTTGTTGCACATGTTCCACTGCACGCAGATCTTTTGAATTCATGATGTAAGTACCGTGTTCATCCTCTTCCATGGCCATGAGCTCTCCGGGACGACCGGGCTCTTCGATGAGTACGGGCTGGTCGGCAGCAGGGTGTCGGGGAGCACCACCGCAGGCGGCATTGTTGGAGGGTGCATTGACCTTTACGGGTGTGGCAATGTGCAGATTACCCGTGGCGTCTTCCGTTGCGGAGGAGACTTTGTAATCCCAGCGGCAGGAATTGGTACAGGTGCCCTGATTGGGGTCACGGTGATTAAAATAGCCCGATAACAGGCAGCGGCCTGAATAGGCGATACACAGTGCGCCGTGTACAAACACTTCCAGCTCGGTATCCGGGCATTGCTGGCGGATTTCGGTGATTTCATCCAGGGATAATTCGCGTGAGAGAATCACCCGCTCAATGCCCAACGAATGCCAGAATTGCACAGTGGCGTAATTAACTGTATTGGCTTGCACCGACAGGTGAATAGGCATTTCTGGCCAGCGTTCGCGTACCATCATGATCAGGCCAGGGTCGGCCATGATCAGTGCGTCGGGTTGCATGGCAATCACTGGTGCCATGTCCTTCATATAAGTGGCAATTTTGGTGTTGTGTGGTGAAATATTACTGGCCACGAACAGTTTTTTGCCTTGCGCATGGGCTTCGTCGATGCCGGTTTTCAAATTGGCGAGGTCGAAATCATTATTGCGTGTACGCAGGCTGTAACGCGGCTGACCGGCATACACGGCATCAGCGCCATAGGCCAGGGCGTAGCGCATGTTTTTTAGGGTGCCAGCGGGAGAGAGCAGTTCAGGTCGTTTGTTCATCAGATAAATTGAATCAGTATGTGCGGAGCGCGAAGTGGCATGGAACAATCAAGGTCGGCATTGTATCACGGCGAGGAGCAAAGGTAAGGAATGAGCTTTGTTCAATATGAAATGAGTCTGAAGCCGGGATGCCAGACAGGGAAGTTATTTCGTGTACGTTCCAAGTGCCGATAGCCTCTTCGTGTATGATATACCCGTAGCGATTGGGATTTAGGCCTGACTGCACGCCCTATTGATGCCATGGCGGCGTTAAAATGTCTTGCAATAGAACGACTATTCCGCGTCATTTTGCCTGGCCATGAAATCAATATGACGCACATTCAGACCGAAATCCCAAACGCTACGGGTATAGCCCCACCCGAGTTTGCTTTTTGTCCACAGCGGACATTTATGCCTTGGGGTGGCCGGAGGTGTGCAGACATTACCTATTGTGACTTCTGGGTTAAATACTCGGTGATTGTTAAAAGTAGCGTGTTTTTAGCGCTTAATTCACATATATACATATGAAGAAAGGAGAATCCTGCATGGTTAGAACAGAAACACCCGTTTGTGACTTTGGTCAGCCCGCTATCGATTTTGCCTTGCCGGGCGTAGACGGTAAGACTTGGCGTTTGAGCGATTGTGCAGGAGAAAAGGGGCTGTTGGTGATGTTTATTTGCAATCACTGCCCTTATGTGAAATCTATCCTTGAACGTATTGTGCGTGACACCGGGGAATTAAAGGCGCTGGGTGTGAATACCGTGGCAA
>QIGJ01000005.1 GCA_003229995.1 Gammaproteobacteria bacterium
TTTGAAGAATATGCCGACGAAATCGGACTGGCCAATATGCCTCAGGTCGGGGTGATACCCGGCTCACATTAATGTGCATCGGGTGTTTTCTGTCTAATCCATCGTTGTCATTTTTTCGTATTTTTACCGCACTGTAATATTGCACAGATCGGCAATGCATCCTGTGTCGCCGTCGTTCCCAAGGTATTGGGAATGTTAAAGTTTCCCTCTCGTTTGCCGCCTTATTCGTCGTGAAATCCTTTGTTTGCCAATGTGCAGCCTTATGGCGTGCTGGCTGTATAAAAATAAATAAATCAATGAGTTATGTAGGCCACATTGTTCTGTAGAAAGAAATTTTCAGGCTGAAAATACTGGGGATATTTTCAAGCAGAAAAACCGATAAAATACGGGAAAATTAAATGAGCATAAACACATCCATGAGCTTCGCAGGCCAGTATTCATTGCGAACCAAGGTTAATTTGACGATTGGTCTGGTTTTTTTAGCGATGCTGGTGATGGTGACCACCGCCGCCGTGACTCATGAGCGAGAAAGATTAATGGAGATGGCTGAGAGTCGGGTGAAAGAAATGACCACGCTGTATTTCGACAGTCTGAATACCATGATGTTGACGGGCACAATGGATCAACGCAGTATCCTGAGAAATAAAATGCTAGCCAGAACACAAGTATTGGAGGCTCGCGTCATTCGTGGGAAGCCCGTTGCTGCACAATTTGGTCCGGGCTCTGCAGACGAGGCAGCAATGGATGAACTGGACAACCGAGCACTTTCTGGTGAACAAATCATCCATATTGAAGATCGTGCCGATGGACGAATGATGACGGTTATTACACCGTTCAGGGCGACTGACAATACGCGTGGAGTCAATTGCCTGAAATGCCATAATGTTGCCAGTGGTGCAGTGAATGGTGCTATTCGCATCGGTTATTCGCTGTCAGAAATTGACGAAGCGGTGGAACGTGAATTCTGGCTGACTGTTTTGTTGAATATCGGGTTTTTCTTTATTGGTCTGCTGGTGATTAATGCCCTGTTAAAAATATGGATAATAAAACCGCTGGCCAAGCTGAACAATGTATTGATTAAACGCGCACAGGGAGACAAGGATATTCGAGCAGCGGTTGATCGTGAAGATGAAATTGGTCAAATAGAAAAAGCCTTTAATACCATGGCAGACAATGTGAATGCGGCGGTAGACAGGGAAAGTCAGGTGGCTGAAGATCTGCGAAAAAAGGTGGACCGATTACTGTCAGCCGTTAATCAGGTAGCGGAAGGTGATTATAACGTGAAGATTGATCTGCATGATGAAGGTGCGATAGGTGAACTTGCCGAAAGTTTACAAATAATGACGAATTTCATTGCGTTGTCGACAGAGCAAAAACAGACTGAAGTTGAAATTCTTGAGAAAAAAGTGGATGCTATTTTGCAGGTGGTGACCATGGCTTCGCAAGGTAATTTAACAGGAGTGGTTGATGTGAGTGGCGATGATGCCATTGGCAAACTGGCAGAAGGTGTGCAGGCGATGTTGACAAGCTTGAATACATTGGTGGCACAAGTACAGCGCTCGGGCATTCAGGTCACTTCATCTGCAACAGAAATTGCGGCAACAGCGAAGCAGCAAGAAGCTACGATTGCGGAACAGGCAGCGACAACCAATGAAATCGTTGCAACGGCAACCGAGATATCGGCCACCACAAAAGAATTGACCAATACCATGGATGAAGTGGCCAAAGTGGCAGACCGCACGCGCTCATCAGCAGCCAGTGGTCATGAAGATCTTGGGCGTATGGAATCAACTATGCAGCAAATTGTTGAGGCTGCAAAATCCATTGCCTCCCGGTTTGAGGTGCTGAATGACAAGGCGAAAAATATTAACAGTGTGGTCACTACCATTACCAAGGTTGCGGATCAGACAAACCTTTTATCGTTAAATGCAGCAATAGAAGCTGAAAAGGCGGGAGAATATGGTTTGGGTTTCTCTGTGGTGGCGACAGAGGTTCGGCGTTTGGCGGATCAAACCGCAGTAGCAACACTGGATATCGAGCAAATGGTCAAGGAAATGCAGATGGCAGTATCATCAGGTGTGTTGAGTATGGAGAAATTTACGGATCAAGTACGTAGTAGTGCTGAAGATGTAAATCAAGTATCTTCACAACTCGCTGAAATTATTGAACAGGTACAGGAATTTACGCCGCGATTTGAAAATGTGCAGCAGGGTATGCATTTTCAGGCGCAGGGCGCACAGCAAATTACCGAAGCCATGGTGCAATTGAATGAGTCAGCACAACAATCTGTAGAATCCATTCATCATTCCACATCCGCAATTGATTTATTGAATGAAGCCGCGCAGCTGCTACAAAGTGGTGTATCAAAATTCCGTGTCAGTTAATCGTTTGATAAAGAATGGATATTAAATAACATGTTGTATGTCCAGTTTTTTGTTGATAAAGACCGCTATGTTATTTCGGCAAGGGATATTATTGAAATTGTTCCTGTTGTGTCATTAAAAATAGTTCCAATGTTGCCAAACTATGCAGCGGGATTGATGAATTACCATGGTCGTCAGGTACCAGTGATTGATCTTTGTCATTTGTTATTGGATCGGGCATGTCGGAAAAAACTGAGCACAAGAATAATCTTGGTAACCAGGAGCGGAAATTCAGGAAAATCAATGACTCTGGGTTTTATGGTTGAAAAAGCGACCGAAATAATCGCTATTGATGAAAATTTATATCAACCCCCAGCCATGAGAAACCCTGATGCACCCACAAATGGACCTATTGTAGAGTGGCAAGGGGTATTGATAACAAAAATTTCAATCGAGGATGTATTTGATAAACTGGATAAACGATTTTTTCAGCAAGCTGAAATTTTCGCCAGTGAGACAATACCATAATGGCATTTGTTTATATCAAAAACCTATTGCATAAAGTGATTGGTTTGCATGTTGATACTATAGGTGAATCAAGCATTGACAGAGCAATAGGTCATAGGATGTGTGTAACTTCTTGTAGTAATGCGAGTGAATATTACAAGTTAGTAAAAAAAAATAAACTGGAATTGGATGAATTAATTGAAGAGACTGTTGTTCCTGAAACTTGGTTTTTCCGAAATGTTACACCCTTTGAGGTATTGCGTGATAATGCATTAAAAATGCATGAAATTATTACCAATCCTGTAAAATCAAAAAAATATA
>QIGJ01000167.1 GCA_003229995.1 Gammaproteobacteria bacterium
CCATAATACCAGGGTCCGGTATCCTCTTTGCACCATGGCGCGATAATCTCGGTTTCAGTGAGTGGCAGAGCGTTTTTGTAGTGCATGTGCCGATGTATGATTCTCTACCCCGAGTATGTTGCGGGTCCGGGGGTAAGGTCAAACAATGTGATGACCTGTTTTGGTTTTGCATCGACAACTGTTATTTTCGTTTGGTGCCGGTTATTGATAACCTAACGAAATACTCGGGTAAATCAGCGCCCATTGAGTCGGGTAACCTGAGGGAAACGTGACATATACTTGCTGTTGTTTGCTTGTCCGGTTGTGGGTAACCGTGTTATACATGGCCGGGAATTTTGGACCTTGGTTTTGATTTCTGTTATTGGGAGGGAAATGAAAATGAGTATTAATGTAACAATTCTGGTTGTTTATATTGTCGCGACCGTCGTGTCGTTTGCCGTTGCTGGCATGATGATGAAAAGAGGTTAGGACGTTATACGTCTTTGGGAAAAGATTTGAGTGGTCTTTGTATGGGGTTTGCCGCAGCGGGCTGTGGACAGATGCATGTGTACCATAACACAGGCGGGGCGGGTTTGTTGGAAGCGGCTGAGTGGGCATAGGCAAGTCCCACGAGTGCCCAGAGGTCATGTAGCGTGTGAGTCGGGCAAAACAAAAATTAAATTGCTTATTACGTATTAACAAATTGGTTGGGAGGGAGTGGTCTTATGCATCTCATAACAAAAGTATCAATAGTCGCGACAAAAGTATCAACGGTTGCGACACTGTTTGCCGCATCTGCGGCATTTGCTATTGTCAGTCAGGGCAATATCGAAAGTGGTAAAAATATTTACATGAACGGCAAGGGCGATGTGCCTGCCTGCAATAGCTGTCATGGCCAGGACAGGGTCATGTCTTTCTTGCGAAGCAACTGGAAGATTATGCGACGGACAAACGCATGGATACCACCATGTTTATTATGAACACCAATGCCAAGGGATTGAGTGCCCAGGATCGTCTTGATGTGGCTGCTTACGCTGGCAGTCTGAGTAAAGAGCTGGTGTCATCGGACATGGCGCAAGTGAAAGAGCTGGGTAACCCAGTCGGTGTGCGTCATCTGGGTAAAGCCTTGGTGATGTATGGCGCACCGGATCGGGGCATTACTTCCTGTTACTCCTGTCATGGATTCAATGGTCGTGGTGCTGCGCCGGTTTATCCGATGATTGGTGGTCAAAAATACGTTTATCTGGTCAGCCAGCTGAAAAAATGGCGTGATGGCAGTCGGACCAATGATCCTATGGGGCAGATGCGTGTCGTCGCGGAAAAAATGACGGATGAAGATATTTATAATGTCGCCACTTATCTGACATCGGCACCGCGCACGACAATGGGTAATTCCCGTGTGCCGAGCGATTATCCTGAGCATTAATTGCTGGCGGTAGGCTTTTGAAGAAAGAAAGGGGCGGACATTATTCGCCCTTTTTTCTTTGTCAGTAGTTTTCTTATGGGCTGGTTTTTCTGGTAGAATTCTAGCCCTGCGGCAGTTTAGTGTATCGCTGTCAGATTGTGTTGGCTTGCCACAGGTGTTTGCCTTAACGCAGGGTGTATTTCCAATAGTGATAACCATTAAATTATGTCGAAAGAAAAGCAACCGCTGAAAAGTGGTGAAAAGATTTTGTTTGGGATTGTGGCCGTGTTTATCGGTTTAGCCGTCATTGCTTATGTGGCGTTGGAAACCTACCGTATGACACGCCCTGAGCCCTTGTTCGCAAATAAAACACATTATAACTTTTCCGAAGCAGGGCATTTAGGTTCCCGTTTATTTCGCGAATCCCGCTGTACTGCCTGTCACCGTGCATTGCGTAATGGGACGAATATGGGTTTGTCGCTGGATGGTGTTGGTTCGGTGCGCACTCTGGATTGGCTGGTTGCTTTTTTGGCTGACCCCGAAGAGATTTATGCTGCCAAAACGTTTGATCATGGCCCCAAACCCAAAGAAGCAGCGTACGTTGCTGAAATGCCGAAAGAGGATCGTTATGCCATTGCGGTATTTATTTCTGAGCTGAAAGCAGAGCGAGGCTCGTCATCAGCAGCCATGCCGCCGGAGGGACGCTCAGATTTTATCGATAACATGGTGGGTGCCTGGGCTCCGGCCGACTGGAAAGAGCGCTTTCAGGATATTCGTACCAAGCAAGCACCTCAAGGTGCCTCTCAAGGAAAACCGCAGATGGCGTCTCCGGAAACCGATGAACCCGCATCTAACGCTCAGGAGTAATCATCCGTGAATGGCCGTCATCAGGAGCCGTGGGAGAAGGACACGGAATACACGCGTTACACCCTGTGGTTTGTTTACGCCTGTATCATTTACAGTCTTATCGGTTTTTCCTGGGGTGCGCTGATGGGGGGTATTTCCGAATTCCGTCACTTTGTTGATCATCGCGTGCACGGTGATTTAATTGTGCGTGCGCACACGCATATTAATTTGCTGGGTTGGGTGGAAATGGCGATTTTCGCTGCGGTGTATTACGTTATTCCACGCTTGGTGAAGCGGCCCATTTATAGTCTCAGGTTGGTCAAAGTGCATTTCTGGATGCATAATTTTGGTCTGATTGGTATGGTTGTCTTCTTTACGACTGCGGGTGTGTTGGGTGGGCTGGCTGGTGAAACCGGTACGCCGGAGCAGGTTGAGGCTGTGGTGAAGCCAATATTGGCAACTATGGGTATTTTTGGCACCATAGTGTTGCTGGCGAACTTTATCTGGGCGTACAATTTGTTTCGTACTTGTGCGAGCTGGGAAAAAAACAGGGCTGAGATATGAAAATGTGGCGATATTTGAGTGTTTTTTTGATGTTGGTGCTTCTCTCCGGTTGTCTTGATGATGGCAGTTATAAAGTGGGTATGACAGTGCCAAGCTTACGCACTAAAACATTGGCTGATGTGGGTGGCGATCTGAGCCGTATCACCAGCTATCGTTATCCTGACAAGCGTATGTATCAGTATTCACTAGACGATGCTTTGACCAGAGAGCAGGTGATGGTGCTGACCTTTGCCACTCCGGGGCACTGTACGCAGTGTGACAAACACTTGCAGATGCTCAAGGGTATTATGGATAAGTATGGGGATGAAGTGCTAATTTTACATATGGATCAGTACCAAAACCCTGAAGCATTTAATGCACTTGTCGTGATTGGCGACCCTTGGACTTACATCGTTGATGGCAAAAAAACCATACGCCTGAAGCGTGCCGGACGCATGCTTTATCGTGAAGTAGATGCTGTGCTTGTTAGCTTGTTAAAAGAAGAGAAAATGGGTTAACAAACGTGGCAAAGTCTGAGCTGTTTGAATTGTCGCAAGATCGCAAAGGTGTGACTTGGGATGTGTTGATGTATGTGCCCACAGTCACTGGATTGGGTATCGGCGCATTGATGTTTTGGTACGATGGAAACCAAGGGTTGTCTTACCTGTTATTTTTTCTTTCCTGCTTCTTTTTTTATCAAGGGGTGCATCGTGCCCTGGGGCGCATGCAGGTGCTTCCGCGCTCTCCTGTTTCGCTGGATGTATCCAGGCTGCGGGTGGCGCTGGCGTTGCGTAACGGTGAGGTTATCGAGTTGATCAAAAATGTGCGTTACTTTTCAGATCATGCCGGCAAGTCGTTTGGTCTTACCGGTATGGATATGATGGGCTCCAAACGCCAGTATGTTTTTCACAAAGGTCAGTTTGCAGATGATGCCACTTTTGGCAAAGTGGGTAATGCACTCAAGGTGTTTGCCTGATACTTCCAGTAATGTCTGCGTTAACGCTGCCTGCGCCGCTGAACAATATCCCACCCCATGAAGACAAGTACGGCCACGCCAATTAGGCAGGCTCCCGTGATAATCCATTGTTCAGTTGTCTCCGAAACCAGTCCGCCAATCAACATGTGTATGGAATAACCGAGAATAAAAACAGAGCTTACCGCGCTTACCGCTACAGAGGCGAGAATGATTATTTCTTTCATTTGAATATAATTTTCGGATCAAATCTGCATCATCATAGACGGTAGTTTAACAGAAAATATAAGTTGTACAGAAACTTACATTTCCATACTGATTAACTCGGGTATTGGTTGGATTTGCCGATAAAATTGTCAAGATTTTGTCGCACGTAAAAAAGTCATTCCATTTTCCCCGGTGAAGGCTTGACCCTCGCTATAACATGTGAGACTCTCATCCGTCATATTCCTCCGGTTATTCGTTATGATTGCGGGTGGATGTTAGGGAGGGAGGGCTTCCCAAAAAAGTTAAGTCAAAAGCACGGGGTGACACAAGACGGACACTAACGTTTCGTATGTGTTTTGCGGTCTCCGCCTAACCCTAATAAAACAAAATATATGTTGATTATTTCAG
>QIGJ01000166.1 GCA_003229995.1 Gammaproteobacteria bacterium
TCCACAAGCTTAAACAATGCATTACCAATCAGTGCCTGCCCGATGGAACCAGGATGTTTTTCATCAAAAAATAAAAATGCGTCGGCATTTTGGCCAAAGTTACAATCAGGATGGAATTCAAGCGTAGAGAAGAAAAAGCAAGGTTCACGAACATAACGAAAACCAAATAATGTTGCTCTGGCGATAACTCTATTCAGAAACCCGAAACTATCAAATTCAGCTATTTTTATATCACGATCATTTTCAATATTATCCACACTTTCTCCAAGAAGATTGTTAAAACGTCGGGTATTTTGTGTGGTTTGATTCTCCGGTGCTGGCTTATGAGATATTTGCAGATTCATCAGAAATATTTCAGGAAGGTTACCCATATCAATTGAATTGATCATCAGAATATTTTTCGCCCCGGAGGTAATCAATCTGTTGATGTTTTGTTCAATACTGTCAACGGCATTTTGCAGTACTGTTTCCACTGACTGATCATCCGGCGCATCACGCGCACTGCGCACATCATTGCCGCCGATAAACATGACATACAATGCATCTTCAGGAATAGAAAATCTACGCGCTGCCAAAAAGGCATTGACCTGGGAGTTTAAATCAAGAGCGGAATCTCCTCCGGCTTTTGCCGATGCAACAGCATAGTTCGTTCCGGCATTTTGGCTAACAAGGTATAAAGAGGCATCTGTCGGTAAACTCAGTTCCTCACCCAGTATTTCCACGGCAACAGGTCCATTGGAAAAACGATTATTATAATAAGCGGGTGGGTAGTCACCAATAATAGAAGCAAGATTTCCGGTATCTGACATACTGTCACCAAATATAAAAATATCAGAAAAAGATGGGGATGCCTTGACAGAAAATACAACCAAAAAGCATGTAAACAAGGTTACAGATTGTAAAATCTGTTTGGGTAATAATTTGACCATCGACGTCATCCTCATTGTTGTTAGTATAAAAATACTGTTTAACCCGAAGCCCAAACAGTAACTCCCCTGGCCAGTATGTGCATCATGAACAGATTATCCCGATAAATATTACACTTTCACAGGAAAACCTGCTCGTGACAGGTATGGATGAATGTAATGACTGATTAAATCTGTTAATCAGACGATGAGTTATAAAATATATTGTTACGTATTCGTAGCTAAATCAATGGGGCAATTTCCCGATCATGCCGAGGGAATCCCCAGTATTTTATCTAACGGGTGTTACGCAAGCCTCAGTCAAAATGTGGGTTATGGTGTTATGCAAAAATGGTAAGGAATGAGCACGCAATAATTTCCCTGTTTAGCATCCCGACTTCAGATTAAATGGCATCATTCCTCACCGAAAGCACCTCTATCTTGACATTCAAGCCACGTTATTTTTTTCAATTTGTTGTCGCAATTGCCGTTCCTGGAACTGCAATACCAGACCATAAATGACCGGCAGTACCAGTAAACTCAAGATGGTCACCGTCGTCATACCACCTACCATGGGTGCCGCAATACGCTGCATAACGCTGGAACCTGTACCACTGCCCCACATGATAGGTAGCAGGCCAGCAATGATGGCGGTGGCGGTCATCACGATCGGACGCACACGCTCCGACGTTCCCGCGTGTACTGCCTCCATGATTTCTTTTGCATTCAAATGCCTTCCTTTGTCACGACGGCGACGTGCAATTTCGTGATCAATAAAAGTCAGTACCAGTACGCCGATTTCCGCCGCCACACCCGCCAGGGCAATGAAACCTACCCCGACGGCCACTGACATGTTAAAACCCAGCCAGTAGACCAACCAAAAACCACCAATCAACCCGAAAGGAATGGACAACATAACCACCAGCGGTTCCGAAATATTGCGGAAGTTAAAAAACAACAGCAGAAAGATGATCAGCAACGTCACCGGTACCACGATGCGTAAACGTTCGGCAGCACGCTCCATGTATTCAAACTGCCCGGACCATATCAGGGTGTAACCCGCTGGAATTTTCACCTGAGCTTTCAATACTTCTTTGGCATCGGCCACATAACCACCAATGTCCGAGCTTTTGATATCCACATAAACCCAGGCATTGGGTCGCGCATTTTCACTCTTGATCGCAGGCGGACCGCGCCGCAATTTCAGCTCGGCCACCAGCGCCAGTGGAATCTGCGTTCCCGTCGGTGTAGGAATCAATACCCGTTTTAACTGCTCCATGTTGTCACGCAACTCACGCGGATAACGCACGTTAACCGGATAACGTTCCAGCCCTTCTACCGTTTGCGTGACGTTCATGCCACCTATCGCACTTTGAATAATATCCTGCACATCACCCACGGTAAGGCCGTAACGTGATGCCGCGACACGGTCAATGTCAAAGTCCAGGTAATAACCACTCGCTGCTTTGTCACCAAAAGCTGACAAGGTATCCGGCATGGTTTTCAAAGCCCGTTCAATGTCACCCGCCACTGCCTCCAGCACGTTGAGGTCCGGCCCACTGACTTTGATACCAATGGGGGTTTTAATGCCCGTGGATAACATGTCGATACGGGTCTTGATGGGCATGGTCCAGGCATTGGCGACACCGGGGAACTTGATCTCCGCATCCATTTCCGCCATTAATTCTTTGGTGGTTTTGTCCGGGTTTGGCCAGTCAGAACGGGGTTTCAGTCGCACGGTGGTTTCGATCATGGCCAGTGGTGCCGAGTCGGTGGCCGTCTCGGCACGCCCGACCTTGCCGAAGACCTGATGCACTTCCGGGAAGGTATAAAGAATTTTATCCGTCTGTTGCAGGATTTCCTTAGCTTTGGTAATAGACAAGCCCGGATAGGTCGTGGGCATATACAGAATATCACCTTCGTCCAGCGGCGGCATGAATTCACTGCCGAGCTTGTTCACCGGATAAACCGTTACCAGCAACAACGCCCCTGCTATCAGCAACGTCAACCAACGCCAGTGAATGGCTCTTTGCAGTACCGGTGCATGGATGGCATGCAAAAAACGGTTCACCGGGTTTTTAGCTTCGGGCATGATCCTGCCACGAATAAAATAACCCATTAATACCGGCACCAGAGTAATCGCAAGAATGGCTGCTGCTGCCATGGCATAGGTTTTGGTGAACGCCAGCGGCGCGAACAAACGCCCTTCCTGGGCTTGAAGCGTAAATACCGGCAGGAAGGATACGGTGATAATCAACAGTGAGAAAAACAAGCCGAGGCTACCGCTTCCCAGCGTTCGGGCAACGTGAGTTCACGGCCTTTTTTGTTGGCCGCCTGTTCCAGGTGTTTATGAGTATTTTCGATCATCACAATGGCACCATCCACCATGGCTCCGATGGCAATAGCGATACCACCCAGCGACATGATGTTGGCATTGATACCCTGCCATTTCATAACTATAAACGCCATCAGAATGCCGATAGGCAAGGTAACAACAGCCACCAGTGCCGAACGGGCATGTAACAAAAATAAGATACAGATAAGACTCACCACAATGGATTCTTCGATGAGTTTCTCAACCAGATTCGCCACTCCGCGTTCGATGAGGTCACCACGGTCATAGACCGGTATAATCTCCACGCCCTCCGGCAAACCACTTTTCAATGCTTCCAGTTTTTCGCGTACACGCTCGATGGTCGCCAGGGCATTTTCACCAAAACGCATAATCACTATGCCACCGACCACTTCACCCTCACCATTCAATTCCGCGACACCACGTCGCAGCTCGGGGCCGATCTGAATATTGGCCACATCCATCAGACGTATAGGTGTGCCATTGGCATCAACGCCCACGGGGATGACTTCCAGGTCTGCAATGGAGCGAATGTA
>QIGJ01000080.1 GCA_003229995.1 Gammaproteobacteria bacterium
ATGCATGACTACTTACAAACAATCCGTCAACCCGACAGATACTGGCTATGAATGAAAAAATTCAGGATTTACTGCGCAATGTTGAACAGCTGATTTCACTGCCAGCAGCCTATGTGAAACTCAACGAGTTGGTGGAAGATCCCTCCAGTAATGCGGGTGACATTGCACACGTTATCACCCAGGACGTTGCGCTCACCGCCCGCCTGTTACGAGTCGCCAACAGCCCGTTGTACGGACTGTCTACACAAATCGATACGGTATCACGCGCCGTTACCGTGCTCGGTACTCAACAAGTGCGCAGTCTTGCTCTGGCCACATCTGCCAGCAAGTCCTTTGAGGGCATCCCCAACGAACTGATGTCCATGGAACACTTCTGGGAGCACAGTATTCTCTGCGCCCTATGCGCACGAACTCTCGCCCTGGAATGCCTCAAACACCAACGTGAAGCCGTGTTCGTCGCGGGCCTGTTACATGATATTGGGCAACTGGTGCTGTACCGTGCCCTGCCGGATCTTTCACGGCAAACCCTTGAGGTCTGTCTCGATAGCCCGGATGAACCGGAATCCCAGGAAGCCGAGCAGAAAATCATCGGCTTTGACCACGCAGAAATCGGCAGCGAACTGGCACGCAACTGGTCACTGCCCACCAGCCTGCAAGCCTGCATTGCCTATCATCACGACCCGGCACAAGCCACGCAAAACCGCGTGGAAACCGCCATCGTGCATATTGCCAACAGTATTGCCGCCCTGGTCGAACTAAATACTCACGAACTGGATAATGCACCCCGCATTCACGACATCGCCTGGGAACTGACCGGGCTTGATCAGGATATTATTGCACCGACAATTGCCAGTGTGCAGACACAAATCGACGGTACGCGTGCGCTGCTCATGGGCCATTAAGGAACGTGCATGAAATAACTTCCCTGTTTAGCATCCCGGCTTCAGCCCGTCTTCGCCCGTTCCTCAATCACAAAAGCTCGAAATAGAAGCACTAAACCCGGGCGCCAAACAGGGAAGTTATTTCGTGCCCATTCCTAAGAAACATACCGTATACGCTCCCAAACCCTCTCTTTATTTTCACACCCCATAAAAAAACCGCGACCATCATCGTCGCGGTTAGTCACGGTTTTTTATTCATATCCGTCTGTATTACCAACCAAAGCAACCTTCGTATCTTCACCGGCCTTGAGCGCACTCAATGCCACAACGGCATCCTGCTCACCCTGTGCCACCGCCAGACTCAGCCAATACTGTGCTTGACGGACATCACCCGGCACACTGATACCTTCGGCATATAGACGACCCAGACTCAACTGTGCCAGGGTATGACCCTGTAAAGCCGATTTTTCCATCCACCTCAAGGCCAGCGCCATGTTGATTTTCATGCCCAGCCCTTGCTGATACATACCTCCCAGTTTATATTGCGCATCCGCATTACCTTTTTGCGCATGTACATCAAATTCGGCAGCCGCAACCTGATACAGGCGACGGCTTTCCTGTGTGTCAGCACTCACACCTTTTGCACCCTTGGCAAACACAACACCTAACTGATAATAAGCACCTGGGTGACCCTGTTCTGCGGCCTTGCGGTACCACTCAACTGCAATTTTTGCATCCTTCTGTTTTTCTGCAAAATAGATATTTCCTAAAGAAAACTGCGCATGAACAACACCTTTTTCTGCGGCTTTGCGTGTCCACTTCAGAGTTTCAGACGGTATATTCTCAGCATAAAGTTTGTTTTCCGCAAACAGGCGCATCAGCATATGCTCCGCCCCATTATTACCAGCATCCGCAGCACTCATAAAATACTGCCCTGCCTTGGCATAATTGCCCACAGCATAAGCCATCAAACCATCTTCGTATAAATCAGCCTGCACACTAAAAACCGTAACGCTCAATGACAAACCAAGAACGGCTTTACAAAAAAATCCTGGTGAATTACGTGCTACATTCTGTGTGTGGCGAGATGCAAAAATCATCATAGCTCTCCTGCGATCTGGTTAAATATTGTGGTGAATATTAACTGCTTGTTTTGTGATGTGTTGGTCGTGCATCTTTACGGCCACTACCGGACATACTGAACCCCACCACTCTAAAAATGTGATAAAAATCACTTTTTAATTATCATTTAATGATATTGAAAATATTTATCAATATTTAGATACTGATTAGTGTATTTTTATGGTAAAAAGATGGGCTTGATTTAAAATACAGAAAACATATAATAAAGTAAGATTTTATCTTATGCTAATATAAGGGGGCTTGTGGTGAAACTGCAACAACTACGGTATATCTGTGAAGTTGCCAGACGAGGACTCAATGTCACCACGGCGGCCGAACGCCTGTTCACAGCCCAATCGGGCATCAGTACCCAGATTCGTCTGCTCGAAGAAGAATTAAATACACAGATTTTTGAACGCCACGGCAAACGACTTACCGGCGTCACCCAGGCGGGCGAAAGCATCATCACCATGGCGGAACGTATTCTTACCGAGGCTGAAAATATCCGCCAAGTCGCTCAGCAGGTAAACGATGATACCAAGGGTACCCTGTCTATTGCCACTACACACACTCAGGCCTATCACGCCCTGCCAAAAGTCATTGCCAAATTCACCGAGATTTACCCCGATGTAAAACTGCGTATCCACCAGGGGAATACACAACAGATTTATGACATGCTGCTCAGCCGTACTGCCGATGTCGCCGTGACCACGGCCAGTAAAAACATGCCCAAAGAACTGGTAATGCTGCCCTATCGGGAATGGAGTCTGTCAGCCATCACCCCGCCGGAGCACCCATTGACCCAAGAACCCGAACTGACACTGTCGGCACTGGCAAAATACCCATTGATTACCTACGACCACGAAGTTGCGGGGCGCGCTGCCATCAATCAAGCCTTTACTAACGAAGGCCTGCTCACCAACATTGCGCTCACCGCACTGGACTCTGACATCATCAAAAAATATGTCCGGCTGGGACTGGGAGTGGGTCTAATTGCCGAAACAGCACTGGATGACACCGAAGACAATAATCTCGCCGTGATGCCCGCTAACCACCTGTTCCGCCCCAGCACCAGTTGCGTCTGTGTGCATCGTGGTCGCCACTTACGCAATTATGTTTATGCGTTTATCACCCACATCACCCCACAGCTTACCGAAGATGCCGTGGAAGGTATTCTGCACTGGGAGTCCACCAAAGGTGAAAACCAGACAATGCGCTAAAAGCACCAGGGGTTTATCGTCCTTCGGCTTTATTATCCGACAAACAGCGCCTCATTACACAGCCCCGGCATAATATACCCATAGCGATTGGGATTTAGGCCTGAATGCACGCCCTATTGCTCCATGGCTGCGTTGTTGTCCTTGCAATAGAGAGACTATTACGCGTCATTTCGTCTTGCCATGAAACCAATATGACGCACAGTCAGACCTAAATCCCAAACGCTATGGGTATATCACCCTCAGCTGCAACCGGAACACCACCATCATGGAAAACAGAATAACGGATCTGGAAATTCGCCTTACCCATCAGGAAGCCGCACTGGAAGAAATGAACGATGTGTTGCTAACGCAACACACGCTGATTGGCAAATTGCAGGATGACATCACGCGTTTGCGACGACAACTGCAAGACAACAACACAGACGGTGTAACTGAACAAGTCAACGAACCTCCGCCTCCACATTATTAAATACCGTGATTGTTTTATACATGCACAAAAACTGGCCAATACTGACACCACCATCCGTCAGGAAGGTTAATCCACGATGATCGATATTCTGTGGCTGATCATTATGGGGCTGGGCATCTGGTACTGGTGGGACAGCGTACGTACCCGGGAGCTTGCCCGGGATGCCGGATTACGTGCCTGTCAACAAGCCGAAGTGCAATTTCTCGACGACACCGTAGAAAGGAAACGGCAATGGTTCCGACGCAATACGCAGGGTAAAGTCCAGTTATGCCGTTTGTATTTTTTTGAATTCACCAGCGATGGTGCCGAACGTTATCAAGGGCGCATCGTGATGTTTGGGCAGGCTTTGCGTGAGATAGAAATGGACGCATATCGTATCCCGCAGGAATTTAGGCTTGGCTGCACGCTCTATTAATTCTATGGCTGCATTGAAATTCTGCGCTACTGAAGAAGTCTAAAAATTTAAAGCAGCAAATTAAACAACATAGGGAAATTGCTGGGGCAACATTCAAAAAAGATGCACATATACTCGTAGCGTTTGGGATTTAGGTGTTCATTGCAAGCAAAGGCCTTAGGAATGGGTTATTTACGCCAGAAGGCCGGTGTCAATAACACTAATAAAGTGAAGATTTCCAAGCGCCCCAACAACATGGCAAAACATAAAATCCATTTTGCCGTGGAGTTAATGTCACCGTAATGGGCTCCTACATCACCCAGGCCGGGGCCAAGGTTGTTCATTGAAGCCGCTACAGCGGAAAAAGCCGTGACCTGATCCAGTCCGGTCATCATGATCAATA
>QIGJ01000123.1 GCA_003229995.1 Gammaproteobacteria bacterium
CTGAAGAGCAGCAAGCGAATACTCGATATTTGTATGAATTGGCCAGTGCCGAATTTGGT
Source organism: Gammaproteobacteria bacterium (assembly GCA_003229995.1). Classification (GTDB taxonomy): domain Bacteria; phylum Pseudomonadota; class Gammaproteobacteria; order SZUA-152; family SZUA-152; genus SZUA-152. The sequence continues at coordinate 60 of QIGJ01000123.1, forward strand.
TACAAGGAAACGTTATTAGATAAAGTACAGGCCTTTCACTTTAAAGGCGGGCAAGGTGCAAAAACGGGGATAGGGGGTCATCTTCCTAGTAATAAAAATATCGGAAAAATATCACAAGTAAGAGGTATACCCGAAGGTGAACCCGCAATCTCGCCACCTACGTTTAAACATATGTCCTCAGTTTCTGATTTTAAGCATTTTGCCGATTGCGTTAGAGAAATCACAGGAGGCATTCCTATTGGCTTCAAGCTCAGTGCAAACCACATAGAAAAAGATATTCAGTTTGCACTGGATGCCAGTGCGGATTACATTATATTGGATGGTCGTGGGGGCAGTACCGGTGCGGCACCCTCCATGTTTAGAGATCATATCAGTGTCCCCACTATTCCTGCACTTGCACGAGCTCGTCGTTACCTTGACGAGCAAAATGCAAGTGGGCGCGTCACACTTATTATTACGGGTGGTTTACGCGTCCCCGTTGATTTCGTGAAGGCCCTGGCATTAGGTGCGGATGGCGTTGCTCTTGCTAATAGTGCAATACAAGCTGTGGGCTGTGTTGCCGCAAGAATGTGCAACACCAATAATTGCCCTGCGGGCATTGCCACCCAGAGAGCGGACCTGCGTCAGCGACTGGACATAGAAACGTCAGCCGTTCAACTGCATCGTTTTCTTGATGCTGCTGTGATATTGATGCAAGTCATGGCCAGAGCCTGTGGCCATGATCATTTAAATAAATTCAACAAAGCGGATTTGGCAACATGGCATCATAAAATGTCCTTGTTATCAGGGGTCAGCTACTCAGGGTTTGGCAGGTAATTATAACGACTAAGTTCACCGAAAAAATAAAGCGTAGCGCTGTCGGCGCTCTGGGCGTGCCCACACCTATGTTAGGTGCTATTTTCAAAAAATGGTGTGTTGGTTTTTTTGATACTGAGTTAAGCGCCATCGTTGAACAAGGCTATTTTGAAAATTCTCGATTGGTGTGAAAAAAGAGTTTTAGGTATGGCATTGGAATCGCTTTCATTCGCTGTATTATATTGGGGTCGACGTTCACAAGTTCCGGGTCATCAATCGCGGCGATAACCTCATTTTTCCTGTCAATATTCTCCGTATCACGAAAGTCATAGAGCCAGCTTTGGTGATTAAGGCCAGCCAGAGAATACGTCAATTTTTTCAGGCCGGTGCGTGATTGTATAAAATCAAAAACTTTTGAGTGCAGTGACGCTGGGTAATTCACAGAACGAGCACATTGGTCGATTACGGTTTGAATGGCTGACCTTCCTAAAAGAAATACGGCAAGTCCGCTTGGACCAAGACCTTCGTCCCCCGAGATTTTTGTAGCGAGTGCAGCGCGTTCTGCTTTTGCTCGTGACTCCATTCCTCCCGGCCGGATTTGGCAAAGCAGGTGTGTTGCGTCGGTAAGCGCACTTTCGAGGCTCTGATGTGTGCTGACGATCACTCCCGTAACGCCTGTTCGTAACTTGAAGTAAGTCTGTATTCTTTCTAGCCGGGGTTGATTGCGTCCATACAATCGTACGTGAACCTTGGGAAGTGTGCCTTTTGCAACCGCCGTACTTAATTCGTCCAATAACCGGTGTTCCTACACTGGATTCTCCGATTATGGCGAGCTCCACATTATCTATTGAAAATGCATGGTATTCATTAGCGTAGCGAAGTTGTAAAAAAGACACGTGATCAACTTTTGTTTCTTAAAGGTGACATATCATGATTGACGAAAGGAGAAATGTATCTATAATATGACACAAAATAGATCTGTATTTTTCGGGTTTGTTAACACATTATAATTTTTTCCAGAGACCAGAGACCAGAGACCAGAGACCAGAGACCAGAGATTAGGCTAGATAATGACCAAAACGACAAATCACAACAAGCTGGTTGTTCTGCCTGCTGAGAGTTACCCCGCTTGTTTTCCACAGATGGTATTGCCAACGTTATCCGCCGTCACTCTATTTTTGGTTGGTGTTTTTTTGCTCGTGACTTCAGGAGTCGGCTTCGCAGCTACAATGGTCAGCGATGATACGCCGGCACCAGTGATCGTCAATCACACCACCCTTGGTACCGCTGACTTGGATCCATTGGGGTCTGAATTCGTCCACCAGTATCGACCGTAAGGCCGGGGTCACTTCCCAAATCAGTGCTCTGACTGTCGTCGGTGGCAACGCTAGCCGTTATCGGCCATCCTCAGGATCCCGTGTCGAGTTCACCTGGTCGGATGGCACGCCTACGGCTAGTACCACAACCACCACCGGTGTCTATCTTCCTGGAGTCGGCAATCGCTTCGAGTTTGATGTCCTTGCCGATACCACTTCGAAAACACTTACCCTGTACGCGCCGGGGGCTGGAGAGCCCGTGGGCGGCTTGATATCAGCCTCAGTGATGGCTCCGCTGACCCAATTAGTGTTGTTATCGACAACCCCAATGGCGTCATTGACCGAGAGATCACCATCAACTTTACCGCCGACAGTGCCGGGCAATCCCTACTTATTACCTATACCCTCCTTAATGGTTACGGTGTCGGCGGCAACATTACGTTGGCCGGAGTGGCACTCGCTGGCAGTGGTAGTAGTAGCTCTCATGCGCTGAGTCTGCCGTTTACCGAGGATTTTGGCAGCACCCTGGACAACTGGGTCTTTGTTGATGAAGCTGACTTAGCTTCCAGCTGGGCTATCGTCAACGGCGAACTGCACCAACAGAACCGTGTCGAGTCCGCCAGCGCCTTCGACCAGAGTTATCATCTCGGCACCAAAAAAAGAAATAGGAACCCAGAAGGTTTCCTAAATTTACCCTCAAGTCATTTTTTATACTATCCAGCAAATTCGCCTTAATTTTTCGTTCACTTGCGGAGGAGGGCAGCAGAATCTCGAAGTATTTTTCCAGCGTAATCATCAAAAATTGTCATCACTACATCGAATAAAAACGCGATTGTTACAGCCGGAGCAGAGTGGAATGTGTTTTGCTTTATGGAAATGGATTTGTTTGCCACATTCTGAACAGGCCAGTGTGCCGATGCCCGTGATTTCTCCGCTGTGATATATACTCGTACTGGCTGCTTGCTGCTCTAATTTCATTAGATCGAGTTTGGAAGAAAAGACGCAAAAACCTGCTCTTCTACTTGTTGCAGGTCGAAACGCAGCCAATCATGAAGTTCTTGTCCTTCTGGGCCAGTAAGATAATCTGCCGCATCTTCAATGTCTCTTTTGAGGTAATTGCCTATTTTTTCAGCTTCTTCATGAGTCAGTTCGCCGAGTTCCATAGCCAACCCCTGAGCTTTGTCGATGGCGCTGTGCAAGCGGGGTGCAACATCATTTTCGACCATTTGTATACCGGTTTTGACGCGCTCCATCATATCATTGTAGGCAGTAGTGAATTTTTCTGTTGTTGAATGAGGATGATTTTGTTCAGTCATGGCATAATCTCACTAATTATTAGGACTAAAACTGTCGCTCGATTTTAAAAGTATAGCCCTAAACTAGGATACGCGTTAATTTTTAAAGGCCAAAAAGTTAGAAATGAAAGAATATCAACACTTGAACATAGAAACAAAAGTACAAGCCTATTGGGAAGAGCATGGTGCATTTCATGCGATTGAAGACGTAAATAAAGAAAAATACTATTGTTTAGCGATGTTTCCCTATCCGAGTGGCCGGCTGCATATGGGTCATGTTCGTAACTACACCATCGGTGATGTTATTGCTCGCTACCAACGAATGCTGGGCAAAAATGTTTTACAGCCCATGGGTTGGGATGCCTTTGGCTTACCTGCCGAAAATGCGGCAATCAAAAATAATGTGGCGCCCGCGAAATGGACGAGGGCTAATATTGATTATATGCGTGAGCAGTTAAAGAAGTTGGGTCTTGCCTATGATTGGTCGCGTGAATTAGCCACTTGTGATCCGAGCTATTATAAGTGGGAACAGTGGTTGTTCACGCGCTTATTTGAAAAAGGTCTGGTCTATAAGAAAGTATCGTTGGTGAATTGGTGCCCGAATGACCTTACGGTTTTGGCTAATGAACAGGTGGTGGACGGGTGTTGCTGGCGTTGCGATACACCGGTAGAACGTAAAGAAATACCGCAATGGTTTATGAAAATAACAGCTTATGCAGATGAATTGTTAGATAGCCTGGATCAGCTTGAAGGTTGGCCGGCAAGTTCGTACTATGCAGCGTAATTGGATTGGGCGTTCCAAAGGCGTGGAGCTGTCTTTTATTGTTGAAGGGGCATCTGAACCTTTAAATGTATTTACAACTCGTCCTGATACTTTATTAGGCGTGACTTATTTGGCTGTAGCGGCTGAGCACCCTTTGGCGCTACAAGCGGCTGAAAAAAATACAGAAGTGGCTCGTTTTTTGGAAGCGTGTAATCGCATGGAAACCTCAGAAGCGGCCATGGACACCATGGAGAAAAAAGGCTGTTCATTGGGCATTACCGCGACACATCCCATTTCTGGAGAGCAAGTGCCTGTATGGGCGGCCAATTTTGTTTTGATGTCATACGGCACAGGCGCTGTCATGGCGGTTCCTGCGCACGATCAGCGGGATTATGAGTTTGCGAAAAAGAATAATTTGTTGATTAAGCCGGTGATTTATCCCTCCTTGGATGAGGATATTGATTTGTCAGAGGCGGCTTTTACTGATAAAGGGGTGTTGAAAAACTCGGGACAATTTGATGGCTTGACGTCAGCGCAAGCCTTTACGGAGATCGCCCACTTTCTCACTGAAAAGAGGCTAGGTAGCGTGCAAACCAATTATCGTTTACGTGATTGGGGTGTCTCACGGCAACGTTACTGGGGTGCGCCTATCCCGATTGTTAATTGTGTAAATTGTGGTGCTGTGGCCGTACCTAAGGCGGATCTTCCTGTCGTTTTACCAGAAGGTGTTGAACTAGATGCCGTAGGATCACCTTTAAAAAAAATGGCGGCGTTTTATGAAACAACGTGCCCTAAATGCGGTGGCGCTGCGGAACGTGAGACGGATACATTCGATACGTTTATGGAATCGTCCTGGTATTACGCCCGCTTTACAAGCAAAGATAATGACAATGTCATGTTGGATGAGCGTGCCAATTATTGGTTGCCGGTTGATCAGTATATAGGTGGTATTGAGCATGCCATATTGCATTTGTTGTATGCACGCTTTTTTCACAAATTGATGCGTGATGAAGGCTTGGTACAAGGCGATGAGCCTTTTACCCATTTATTAACCCAAGGGATGGTGTTAAAAGACGGTTCAAAAATGTCGAAATCGAAAGGTAATACCGTTGATCCTGAACCTCTGATTGAACAATATGGTGCAGATACAGTACGTGTTTTTACCATGTTCGCGGCACCACCGGATCAATCATTAGAGTGGGTTGATGCGGGTGTTGATGGTGCATCCCGATTTTTAAAGCGGCTGTGGCGTTTAGTTATGCAGCATGTTGAACAAGGCTTACCGGCGGACGATCCGGTGATCTTATCTGAGACACTTAAGACGTTACGCCGACAGCTGCATCAAACCATTGAAAAAGTCAGTGATGATATGGGGCGTCGGCGTACCTTTAACACAGCTATTGCCGCCATTATGGAATTGATTAACAGCTTGTATAAAGCGGAATGTGTGAATGAAGCGGGCCGCCAAGTTATGCAAGAAGCATTGGAGGCGGTTGTTTTGATGTTATCTCCTATTGCACCTCATATTTGTCATGTCTTATGGCACGAGTTGGGTCATCATGATTCGATTATTGATTGTCGTTGGCCGGTTGTTGATGCTTCTGCACTGGTGCAACAGACTGTTGAACTTGGTGTGCAGGTTAATGGAAAAATGCGAGCTCGTATAAAAGTACCCGTTAATAGTGAAAAGGATTTTATTAAAGAGGCGGCACTCAAAGATGATAATGTTCAACGTTTTGTCAGCGATAAAACAGTAAAGAAGATTATTGTTGTGCCTGGCAAACTGGTTAGTATTGTGGTGACTTAAATCGTGCGTTTTTATATAAAAAAAAGATTGTGTTCTTGCTTGATGCTTATTTGCATCGCTTCAATGGCCGCGTGCGGGTGGCATTTTCGTGGTGATATCGCAGCCAGTCTGGATATTGATTCTATCGCTATTGAGGGTGGGCAGCAGGATGCTGCTTTTTATCAACGTTTATCACAGGCGCTAGAACGCTCAGGCGTTCAAGTGAATCCGTTGGCAGAGGCTGATTTGACTTTGAAAATTGGCAATATTCAGAGAGACCGAAAGCCATTAACGATCTCGGCTGACGGTGCAGTAGAAGAGTATCAACTTTATTATGTAGTGGTTATCAGCGTGCAGGTCGCTGCTGGTGAATGGGTGATTCAAGATCAATCTATAGAAGTGATTCGGAGTTACCGTTTTGACCGGACACAAATTTTGGCTAAAGAAAACGAAGAACGTCGCTTGTATAATGATATGCGTGACAATGCCATACGACGGGTATTGCAACGACTGAGAGCTGCGAAGCCCGCTCAAAATAAAGATGCAGCGCCGAGCTCGATTGAGCGAGGACCGGAAGATGCGACGCATGAAAATTAGGCATGAACAGCTGGAGTCACAGTTAAATAATTCGCTCCATCCCATCTATTTTGTGAGTGGCGATGAAGTATTGCTGGTGGAAGAGGCTGTAGATTTAGTTCGTCAGCAAGCGTTGGCGCAAGGCTACAGTGAAAGAACCGTGTTTCATGTGACGACAGGATGTGACTGGAATGAATGGTTGTTGGGTGCGGGTACGAAATCTTTGTTTGCCGATCGACAATTGCTGGAAGTGCGTTTGCCTACCGGTAAACCGGGCGATGCGGGTGCCAAGGCACTCATTCGATATGTAGAGCGCATGATGCCGGATAATCTCTTACTTATTATTGCGGGCAAGTTAGAGGGTGCTGTACAGCGGGCAAAATGGTTTAAAGCTGTGACCGATGCGGGTGTACATGTGCCCATTTGGCCATTAACAGTGAAACAACTGCCGGGCTGGCTTACGCTGAGAGCGAGAAAAAAGGGATTGAACCTGACATTCCAAGCCATTACTGCTTTGGTGGAACGCACCGAAGGCAACCTTTTGGCGGCGGCGCAGGAGTTAGATAAGTTATATCTTCTTTATGGCGCTGTGCCGTTGGATGATGCGGAAGTCGTAGCCTCGGTGGTTGATAATGCTCGTTTTGATGTATTTGGTTTTGTCGATACAGTATTGTCTGCCGATGTTGATAAAATAAATAGAGTTATCAAAAATTTACGATCAGAAGGAGTGGAGCCGATTCTTGTTTTATGGGCTTTGACACGTGAAGTGCGAGTGTTAGCTGAAATGAGTCGGGTACAGGAAGAAGAACGTATTTCCGTGGATCAGGTGATGCAGCGATGGCGTATATGGGATGCCCGTAAACCTTTAATAAAAAGAGCGTTAAGTGCTGCTGGAGCGCGTAAATGGTGGTCTGTCCTGGAGC